>JAJRBP010000084.1 GCA_028679405.1 Methanoregulaceae archaeon
GGTAATCGGTGAGCAATAAAGAAAATATCAAAACAGGTGGGAGATATACGTATGAATGAGTTTATGAAAAAGTGGGGACTTATCGGCAAGGCACTCGCATTTACTGCCGTACTGGTTATAATCCGGCTCGTTATCGATATATCGAGCTACGACATCCTCGCCCTGACTACATTGATCACCGCGTTTATCGGGGCCGCGATATTCACCGTCGCCGTCATCTTCACGGGCACGCTGACCGACTACAAGGAGAGCGAGAAGATCCCGAACGAGATCGCGATCTCGCTCCTGACCCTGTACCAGGACAGCAAGCTCTTCAGGCCTGCGGACAACCCGTTGTCGCATCGAATGCGGGAGGACATCCGTTCACTTGCACGGATTATCGCGGACAATTTCAGGAACAACACGTTCGACAACCGGAAGGTAAGGAGCGCGATCGCCGGGATCAATGAAACGTTATACGGCCTGGCGGACCAGAATGCGCCTCCCCAGTACGTGGTAAAGGTCCGGACCGAACTCGGGAACCTGGACAAGCTGACGAGCCGCGTGAGGACGATCGCGGAGACCTCGTTCATTCCCGCAGCCTACGCGATCGCCGAAATCTCCGTTGCCGGAGTAATTATTATCCTCTTCTTCGTGAAAATCGATCCCTACTACGAGGGGATCGTCATCTTCACCATCATCATCGCCCTGCTGATCTCCATCCTGCTCCTTATCAAGGACATGGATAATCCATTCGAATATGGCCAGAGGACTTTTGCAGACGTGGATATGTCCCCGATATTCGAAGTGGAAGACCTCATGGACTAGAAGACCGCCCCTCCCCTCTTTTTATCAGTCCGAACCTAAGGCACCGGCTGCCGTTGAACCCGTGCTACCAAAACTGTTCTTGTATCAGGATCTGGTCTGCCTTGTCATTCCCGGAACCCTGAAACCTCAACAGATGATTTCGGGGCGAACGAGTCTTCTCAACGGTGATCCCGTGCTCTTCCAAAACTGTTCCAGATGTAGGATCTGGTCTGCCTTGTCATTCCCAGGATCCCAGAAACCATGACAGATGATTTCTGGGGGATAATCTTCGTCCTTCCCTTACTTCAGTCCGAGCTGCCGGGGTTGCGGCCCGGATGACGCCGCCCCGCCTGTATCGCCTTGAATATCTCGAACCATACCACGCTGAGCATTCCCCCTGTGACACATACCAGCAGGTCCAAGGGCATGATTGGCGCGAAACGGAAGAGATCTCTCAAGCCTGGTATGATAAGTACCGCAGCCAGGAATACGATAGTTCCCCCGATCACCCACCAGAACGCCCTGTTCGGTTTCCTGAAGGTCGCAATGATGCTCTCCGACCAAGACCGGTTGGTACATATCAGGGCGATATTGGCGACGACGATGGTGACAAACGAGAGGGAACGAAGCTCGTCTTCTCCGAGCCCCCGCATCATCCCGAAGAGGTAGATCGCAAGCACTGTGCCGAATGCGACAAATCCCTGGGCAAGGGCGATGAGCACGGTGGATCGATCGAGGATCCTGTCTTCAGGCCGCCTGGGTGGCTTCTTCATGATATCGGGCTCCTCCTTCTCAGCCTCGAATACCACCGAGCAGGCCGGATCGATGATCAGCTCCAGGAAGACGATCTGGATGGGCATGAGGATGAGGGGCCAGCCGAGAAGGACAGGGATGAGCGAGAGTCCGGCAATGGGGACGTGGACCGAGATGATATATGCCATCGCCTTCCTGAGGTTTGCATAAATCCTCCTTCCCATCCGGACTCCTGCGACGATAGAGGCGAAATTATCGTCAAGAATGACCAGCGAGGAGGCTTCCCTGGCGACATCCGTTCCCCGCCCTCCCATGGCGATGCCGATATGGGCGGCCTTCAGTGCCGGGGCATCATTGACCCCGTCACCTGTCATGGCCACGACCTCTCCCGCTGATTTCAGTGACTCGACGATGAGGAGTTTCTGTTCTGGAACGACCCGTGCGAAGACCTGCGTGGTGCGTATCTCCTCGTCCCTCCGGTCCGGGGGGATCATGTCCAGTTCCGGTCCGGTGAGGACTTTACAGGTTTCCGGGAGTCCTATCTGGCGTGCGATGCTGCAGGCAGTCGCAGGATAATCGCCCGTTATCATGGAAACGCGGATACCCGCGGTCCTGCACTCGCCCACTGCCTGAGCGGCATCAGGCCGCACAGGATCCTCAAACCCGATCAGTCCGAGGTAAGTAAAAGGGAAATCATGCTGGCCATCAGGGAGCTCCACCTGCCTGAAGTGTGCTTTCGCCACGGCAAGCACGCGAAGACCCTGTCCGGCCAGTTCCTCCACCCCGGTGACCTGCCGGGCGACCTCCTGCTCATCCATGTGACAGAGGTCGAAGATCGCTTCCGGAGCTCCCTTGGCCGCGATGACATACTGGTCACCCGCCTTCGAGCGCCAGACATTTGACATGGCAAGGAGTTCCCGGGAGAGCGGGTATTCGACAAGGAGGTCCCAGTCCTGGTGAATATGCTCTGTTCCTGAAAGACCGTCCTTCCCTATCGTGAGTAATGCCTGCTCCATCGGGTCGAAGGGATCTTTCTTGCACGAGAGCATCGCATACTCGAGGAGTTCATGGAAAGGTTCGGGAAAAGCCCCGGTCCCCCTGCCGGCACAATCGAACGAGGACCGGGCTGCAACCAGCTTCGCCACGGTCATGCGGTTCTGGGTAAGGGTCCCGGTCTTGTCTACGCAGAGGACTGTCGTTGCTCCCAGGGTCTCGATGGCAGGGACATGCCGGGCAAGGACGTTCAGCTTCGAGAGGCGCCAGGCGCCGAGCGCGAGGAATACCGTAAGGACCACGGGGAATTCTTCCGGGAGGATCGCCATGGCGAGCGTAATCCCCGCGAGGAAGCCGTGCACCCAGTCCCCCCGCGTCAGGCCATAGGCAACCACCACGGTTACGCAGAGAAAAAGCCCGATGGCCGCGATATTCTTAACGATATGCGAGGTCTCGACGTGGAGGCGGGTCTTCTCCTGGACAACCGACTGCAGCGCCTTTCCGATCCTCCCCATCTCGGTATGGATTCCGGTGGTACTGACCTCGGCGATCCCCTGCCCCTGGACGACAAGGGTGCCGGAATAAAGCCAGGGCTGGTCGTCACCTCCAGGTCTCCGGGCTCCGGTCTCTCCAACTGCCGGGAGTTTCCTGACCGGGACAGATTCGCCCGTCAGGAGCGATTCATCTACCGTGAGATTTGTCCCGGTGAGGAGGAGTGCATCGGCAGGGACGCGGTCTCCTTCGGCGACGAAGATCGTATCCCCCCGTACGACATCCCTCCCTGCAATCCTCACGAGCCTGCCATCCCTGATGACCAGGGCTCTCGGGCTGGACAGGTTTTTCAGCGCTTCCAGTGCCTTTTCAGTCTTCCGCTCCTGGTAGACGGTGATGGCGATGATGACCAGGACGAACGAGAGGAGAAGGGCTCCCTCCTCGAGATCCCCGAGGAAAAAATAGATGAGCCCGGCCCCGACCAGGAGGAGAAACATGGGCTCGCGTATGACCTCCCCGATTATGGCGAAAACATTGCGGGTCTCCTGTGCGGGGAGTTCATTCGGTCCTTCCTGTCTGAGACGCCGGTCCGCTTCTTCGGTATGAAGTCCGGGGAAATTGGAGATATCCAGGATTGGCATAAGAGAGTTCGGTAACTCTAGCGATAGGTCGGGAGAACCTATAGGTTTTTCCGAATATAGCCGATCTTCCGGGGGTGAAGCCTTCAGGCGAAGTTCAAGGAAAACAGCCGGGGATCCGGGTTTGGTGACAGTTTCTCACGATAACGGTCATTCAACCGCGAACCTTTTCCCCCGGATTTCCTTGTGTCCGGTCACTCTTTCCCCTTGACTCCGACAGGTTCAACCGCACTCTCCGCCGCCCTGATTCCTGATCAGAATTTCCCTCTGTTATTTTCAGCGTTTATCGGTATCCCAGGTACTTTCTGCCTTCCATCGTGTCCCAGGTATTCTCAGCCTATATCGTGTCCCAGGTATTCTCAGCCTATATCGTGTCCCAGGTACTTTCTGCCTTCCATCGTGTCCCAGGTACTTTCTGCCTTCCATCGTGTCCCATGAATTCTCAGCTTTTACGTATCCGGTATTTTCAGCCTATATCGTGTCCCAGGTATTTTCAGCCTTATCGTATCCCAGCTATCCGATCAGGCGGACCCCCTTCAGGTCGGAGGATCCGGAAACAGGGGAATCCGTGACGAAATTTGATAAAGCTATAAAATATCCACGGATGATTAGAAGTGATGATTCCCCTGCAGGACCTGGTACGGGAGGACTACAAGGGCCTGAGTCCCGAATCCGTCCGGGCGATGAGGGAACGATACGGGAAGAACGAGCTCTCGCCCCCACGCCGTACCCCCGCCTGGCGGCAGTACCTCGAAAATTTCCGTGACCCGATCATCCGTATCCTGCTTGTCGCAGTCGTGATATCTGCAGTCGTATCGGTATTCGAGGGGAGAAGTTTCATCGACATGATCGGGATCTCCCTTGCCGTCCTCCTTGCCACAGGCATCTCGTTCCTGACCGAGTACCGGAGTCACCGCGAGTTTGAAGCCCTGAACGCGATGAGGGAGGATACCGGTATCAAGGTGATCAGGGACGGTCATGCGGCAACCATCCCCATGAGGGACCTGGTGGTGGGCGACCTTGTCCTCCTGGAAGCGGGAGATTCGGTACCGGCCGACGGGTATCTTATCGCCGCTGCCGGTCTTGAGGTGGACGAGTCCGCATTTACCG
>JAJRBP010000172.1 GCA_028679405.1 Methanoregulaceae archaeon
CCCGGGAGACCATGCCGAGGACGACAGTCCCAATTCCTTTGACCGGGAAGGCATGATCCACTGGCACAGCACCGGTGCGGAGGGTGTCTATATGATCTGGTACGGTCTTCGCGGCAGCCAATTCAAGAAGCATCTCCCGCAGTGTACCCGGATCATCCTCCACATACCTGTAGGACTCGAGCAGCGTATCTTTCAACAGGGGTGCAATCTCCTCATGACCGATATAGTTTTTCAGTATAATAAGTCCTGAAGGCACTCCCGCACAATTAAGCATCAGGACGCATTCGCCAAAGGCCGGGCCGATCTCCTCGACCACGAGGATCGCGAGATCAGCAAGTGATACGGCATAGAAAAGCGGCGCAAGTTTCTCGGGATATCGGGTGGGCTCGATGAAGGTAACCGTATCATCTTCCCGTTTCAGGTTATACAGGGTGATATCACTCGTTGTGCCCGGTTTTCCGAGGCTTTTTGCGTATCCTTCCGGGCCAAGAATCGCCACATTCAGGTTCGCCATAGATAATTTAGAATTAGCCGGCGTGGGATATGAGGGTATGGAACAAGGGAAGTGGTCAAAACTTAATGAGAGAATACTGGATCCCCCGATTGAAATGGGGATCCAAGTGCTTCGGGGAGTTCCTCCATTCTTTGCACCAGGGTCGATGATCGCTCGAGCATCAGGTTTACTCGTTCGTGATGGCCAGCGATCCGGAAATCTGTCCGCAGCGCAATCACAGGCACCCCGAGAGCCGAAGCATAGCCCATCTCCCAAGCAGTCCCAGAGTCGGCATCAGCCCCGTCAATTATCGCGACAACAAAATCAACGCGACCGAGTACCTGCAGATGTTGCTCATAGATCGACTGATTGGCCGATGATTCCCGGCAGGCTCTGTCGTCCCCCACCGTTTGCGGGAGGTAGACTTCGAACAGGTGGCTATTGAGGAGGCCTCGTACCTTCAAATTGTAGGCTCTCTCTGCTTCCGAGAAGAGCGGTGCCGCAAGATACACATGGTAGCGTGCAAATGCAGCTACATCAAACGCTGGGATCTCCGGAAATTTTTCTAGAAATACGCCCCTTCCCGGCCTTTTCGGCGGTGAACCACCGTAATAGGAACGGGTGACCCCACACGTGGGCGACGAGTCCACACCGATAATCCCGAGAGGTGGTCCCCGATCCGCAATGATCTCCTGGACCTCCAGTACAAGTCCCTCAAGGATGCGGGAGAAATCCGGTGTATTGAGTCGCTCGAGGAATGTTCCCGGCTCCCGATCCTTACCGAGATACCGCGTCTCCGGGCAGGGAAGGGAGACCGTCTCGATACCAAAATGCCTGCATCGTGAAAACGCGGATTCGAATACCTTAATCTCTGCCTGACTGGTGATTCCGCGTGCCCGTAGCGAGGGATCCCCAATGCACGGGCAGATCATTACGTACATTGATAGAGCATGGGAACTCACGGAAGATAGAATGATATCCCTCTTCGCCTGCCGGGATAATTCATGCGACCCGAAGAAATGTACAGTGAAGAGGCTCGAGGCAAGGGGGCTCATCCAGGTGGTCCTGCGGCTCACCCGGATCCCCAGAAATACGATTCTGCTTGACCCTACTTCTGAGCAGGCACTTTCTCCAGCCGATCGCCCTGCCCGCTCGATAACAGTGATTGACTGCTCATGGGATGTCCTGGAACTTGCATCGCTCCGGACCCTTCGGAATCGCCGCGCACTCCCCTACCTGGTCGCGGCCAACCCGGTGAACTTCGGACGTCCGCTCAAGCTCACATCTGTGGAGGCACTCGCCGCCGCATTGGTAATTCTTGGGGAACCTGCGCAGGCGGCACTCCTTCTTCAGGCATTCAAGTGGGGGCCCCATTTCCTTACCCTGAATGAAGAGCCCCTCTCCCGGTATGCGCTCGCCGCGGACAGCGCCGAGGTGGTAAGAATTCAGGAAGAGTATCTTTAAATCAGGATTCTGTGACGGTCCTCATACCCCAAATCTTCATAGAGACGCCTCCAATGAGGCAGATCACTCCTGCAATAATCGAGAACAGTCCCAGGATCCGGAGAAAGGCCGTTGCCGAAGGCATCGGGAAGACCACCATGAGAATGCCGATTATGAGTATCACCAGACCGACAACAAAGAAGATGAGTCTCGATGCGAGACTGCCCGGGAGCACCCAGCCATACACTGCGAGCATTATGCCCGCGACGATTGCAAGCACCGCGATGAGTATGACAAACACTGCAGTCACCAGGTCAGGTCTGAGAAACGAAATGATCGAAACCAGTATTGCGAAGATCCCTGCGAGCAGGAGCGGCCACCAGGGGAAGTCCTGGCGTGCAGCTTTCCTGGCGGAGATGAGAAAACCAATTCCTGCGATTAGAGAAAAAAAACCGAATATAAACGCCAATACATGCAGTACGGCATCGGGAAGAAGTATCGCTGCAAGTCCCAGGGAGACAAGAATAATACCAAAGACGATGAGCCCTACCCACCATACACGGGAGGGACCCGAAATCATAACACGCGTTTCCATTTCCATCTCACCATTGTTCCCCTTAATATAATTCTGCGAAACGAAATCCGGGGGATCGGTGCACCAACTCTATACCGGGTATCAATTAAAAGTACCGGGTCATTCTACAGATAAACATAGCGATACTGGCGGATATTGCGATAGTTTTGTATCGTGTTCAGATGGCCGAATGTCACCTGGTGGAGGCTACTCCAGCTATTTTAAATAATTATATTCTGAACCCATGCATTATGATAAGGGTTGCCGTCAATGGATATGGCACAATCGGCAAACGCGTTGCTGATGCTGTCGCCGCCCAAAAAGATATGAAGATCATCGGTGTTTCAAAGAC
>JAJRBP010000015.1 GCA_028679405.1 Methanoregulaceae archaeon
GCTGCCGACCGCGTATCCCTTGGTGAGCGCCTTGGTGGTATTCCCGGCCGAGTCGAGGCGCGAGATCCGCTTCTGGACATCTTCAGGCTCTCCGCTCATCTCAACAATACCCCCGGCGTTATCGACGATAGGGCCGAAGGTATCCATCGCAAGGATATACGCAACCGAAGCAAGCATCCCGATGGTGGCGACGGCGGTGCCGAAGAGACCCCCGTAGGGATACCCGGTATTCAGGCCGCACTGGTACGAGAGTATGAGCGCGACACCGATAGCGATCGCAGGGAGCGCGGTGGTCTCCAGCGCAACCGCGAAACCGGAGATGATATTTGTTGCCGGTCCAGTCTTGGAGGCTTCTGCAATCTCCTTGACCGGGCGGTATTTGTGATCGGTGTAATAGAGCGTGAGCGCGACGAATACCAGCGAGAGCGCGATCCCGACAAGCCCGGCATAGAAGAACCAGATATTCTTGAGGAGCCACATCGTCGCGCCATACAGGAAGATCGCGGTCAGGAACGCGGTCACATAATATCCCCTGTACAGGGCTTTCATGGGGTCGTCCCCCTCAGCACTCTTCTCCGTGACCGTGAATATCCCGATAATGGTGGCGATCAGGCCGAACGCCCCGACGACGAGCGGGAACAGGATCCCGTTCGCACCGAATACCGCCAGGAGTGCCGGCACCGCGGCGATAATCATCGCCCCCATGTTCTCGGCGCTCACCGACTCGAAGAGGTCAGCACCACGGCCGGCACAGTCCCCCACATTATCGCCGACGAGATCTGCGATGACCGCAGGGTTCCTGGGGTCGTCCTCAGGGATCCCTGCTTCCACTTTTCCGACGAGGTCTGCCCCGACATCTGCAGCCTTCGTGTAGATTCCTCCCCCGAGCTGGGCGAAGAGTGCGATGAAGGATGCACCGAATCCGAACCCGAGGATCAGTTCAGGTTTTCCGCCGAATGCGAGGAATATGATAGTGATCCCGAGGATGGAGAGCGCGACAATGGTAAGGCCGGAGACCGCGCCTCCACGGAGTGCGAGGATGAGGGCACGGGCCGGGCTCTTGCACGCCGCTGCCGCGGACCGTAAATTCGTGCGGACCGCGATCCACATCCCGATAATTCCTGCAAGAGCGCTCAGGAATGCTCCGAATATGAATGCGACAGCCGTATGCCAGGCGCGGTCGAAATCCCCTGCGGCAAAGTATACCACGAAGAGGACGAGGGCCAGGACGACCGCGAGGATCGCAATGGTCGAGTACTGCCTCTTCAGGAACGCCTCCGCCCCCTCTCTGATCGCATTCGCTACCTCCTGCATCTTCGGACTTCCTGTTTCCGAAGCGAGGACCTGCCTGGCGAAGTATCCGGCCACGAGGAGCGCGACCAGGCTTCCTGCCAGGATTACCAGTATCTGGGTATCAACCACACTACATCACCTGTGTCCATCCCAACATGAATCGATAATAAGCAAAAATTTTGTATAATTATTGGCCGGTTTCTTTTTAAAAGATGTCGTTTTTCCGATGAATGGTGGTCACCCCGGCTGGTTTTCAGTCGAAGAAAAGCCCCGATCGCACAGTCCCGGTCAGGCGGTCTCCCACGTGCAAGACCAGATGAGCATGATTAATAATGATAGATTTTCACTTAAATTACGGAGGACAGTTCGTGCAGATCTCACAACTTCTGTTATTTCTCATCTTATTCCCGGTTGTAACAGCACTGTTCATGTTATTCGCCCGGCGCGGTTCGGAACGATGCTGGATTGTCAGGATCTCTGCAATTGCAATCGGTGGGGCAGTGATCGTACTGCTGTTGTCGGCATTCGATAAAGGGTTCGTCTCCTATCAGATCGGGTCCGAACAGATCGGGCAGCTCATGTTCGTTATCGAGATGCTGCTTGCCGTCTATATCCTCTATCTCGGCGTGAAACACAGGAAATCCTTTACCATCGCCCTGATACTCGTGCAGGCAGCCCTGCTGCTGGTCTTCGAAGGCGGGCTGATTTCAGGTATCCACCCGGTAAATAGTCTTTTCGTCGACCAGTTCTCGCTGATAATGGCAATTATCATCGGAATTATCGGAAGTCTCATCTGCGTATACGCCCTGGGCTACATGGATACCTACCACCATCACCACGCGGAGATCAAGGACCGGAGAAGGTTGTTCTTCTCGGTCCTCTTCCTCTTCCTCGCCGCGATGTTCGGTCTCGTGTTCTCCAATAACCTCGTCTGGATCTTTTTCTTCTGGGAGATCACCACGATCTGTTCGTTCCTGCTTATCGGGTACTCGCAGACTCCCGAAGCGACCAACAATGCGTTCCTCGCACTTTCCATGAACCTGCTCGGGGGGGTCGCATTCCTCGGGGCGATGATTTACCTCGCCGTGATGGACCCGTCCGGAAAACTTTTCGCACTCGACTCCCTGATCCACTCAGGGTATGGCGTGGCGATCGTGCCTGCCGTGCTGATCAGCTTTGCAGGCATCACGAAAGCCGCACTGATGCCATTTTCCTCATGGCTCCTCGGCGCCATGGTTGCCCCGACACCGGTCTCGGCACTGCTGCACTCCAGCACGATGGTGAAGGCCGGGGTCTACATGATCGTGCGGTTTGCTCCCGTCCTCTCGGGGACTACCGAGGGACTTATTATCGCCCTCGTAGGGGGTGTTACCTTCCTCCTGGCATCGGGGATGGCGATCTCGCAGGACAACGCCAAGAGGGTGCTTGCCTATTCGACCATTGCGAATCTTGGTCTTATCGTAGCCTGCGCGGGGATCGGGACGTTCAACCTCATGTGGGTGGCAATCCTCCTGATACTGTTCCACGCCATCGCCAAGTCGCTCATGTTCCTCTGCGTAGGCACGGTCGAGCACAGGATCGGGAGCAGGAATATCGAGGATATGGCCGGACTCATCGTCCGGATGCCGAAGATCGCGGTCATGATGTTCATCGGGATTGCCGGCATGTTCCTCGCCCCGTTCGGGATGGTCATCTCCAAGTGGGCGGCGATCGAAGCGTTTGTCAACGCGCCGTTCGGCCTGATATTCATCGCGATCCTCGCGTTCGGTGGTTCACTGACCGTATTCTTCTGGAGTAAATGGATGGGGAAGATAATCTCGGTCACCCACCTGCGGGAGGTCGTCGAGAACAGCGTCGTGAAGGAAAAGTGGGCGGTCCTCTATATTCTCACCGGCCTTGTTATCGTCGTCGCGCTCATCTTCCCGCTGATCTCATCGGTGCTCATCGAGCCGTTCGTGATGAACATCTATGGGATGACCACGCGGCTGTCCCAGGCTAATCTTACGATCATGATAATGATGCTCGGACTCCTGATGATCATGCCCTTCTCCATGCTCTTCTACAGGACTGGATCGCGTCAGGTCCCCCCCTACATGGGAGGGAGACCTATGGTAAGCGACACGAAATTCTCAGGCTCCATGGGTGTCACCCGCCAGATTACGCTCTCCAATTATTACCTTGAGAATTACTTCGGGGAAGAAAGACTCTTCATGACCGGTGTGACCCTGTGCTGGGGCCTGCTGCTTCTTGCCGGGATCCTGCTTGCGGGGGTGATCCTGTGATAAGCTTGCCTGTGCCTGTGATAGACCCTGCGATCTCGGTGGTCAACGCGATCATTTACCTGCTCCTCGCCCCGTTCGTCGGCGGCCTCATCGCAGGGATCGATCGCCGGGTGACAGCCCGGATGCAGGGAAGGGTCGGGCCGCCAATCCTCCAGCCGTTCTACGACGTGGGGAAACTCTTCGAGAAGGAGAATATCGTAGTCACGACCACCCAGAATTTCTACGTCCTCTCGTACCTGGTCTTCATGGGGGCAGCAGGGATGCTCTTCTTCGCGGGCGGCGACATGCTGCTCGTCATCTTTGCCTTCACCCTCTCGCATATCTTCCTCGTACTCGGGGCGTATGCATCTTTCTCCCCATATAGCCACGTCGGTGCCGAGCGCGAACTGATACAGATCATCGCGTATGAACCGATGATCATCCTGACCGCGGTAGGGATGTACATGGTTACCCAGAGTTTCTTCGTCAGCGCGATTGCAAACTCCGGTATCCCGATCATCCTCTACCTGCCCGGAGTCTTCATCGGGTACCTTATCGTGCTCACCATAAAGCTCAGGAAATCTCCCTTCGACCTCTCCACCTCGCACCATGCCCACCAGGAGATTGTCAAGGGGGTCACGACCGATTTCTCAGGACCCAACCTGGCAAAGATAGAGATCGCCCACTGGTACGAGTACGTCTTCCTGCTGGGGGTTGTCTACCTCTTCTTCGGGTTCAACCCGTTGATTGCGCTGGCGGCCATTGTCGTCGCATATTTCCTCGAAATACTCATCGACAACACCATCTCGAGGGTCAAGTGGCAGCTTACGCTCAGAAGCGCCTGGCTTGTTGCCGGGACCCTCGGTATAGTGAATCTGGGCGTCCTTTTCTATCTCAAAGGAGTGCTGGCGCCATGAGCTACATGACAAAATCCCCCTGGGTAATCCACTACGACGCCTCGTCCTGCAACGGATGCGATATCGAGGTACTGGCGGCATTGACGCCGGTATACGACCTGGAGCGGTTTGGGATCATAAATACCGGAAACCCGAAACATGCCGACGTGTTTCTCGTGACCGGCAGTGTCAACGAGCAGAACAGGGCCGTCGTGAAAAATATTTACGACCAGATCCCGAACCCGAAGGTGGTTGTTGCGGTGGGAATATGCGCAACGTCGGGCGGGGTGTTCCGCGAATGTTACAATGTCGCCGGGGGGATCGACAAGATCATCCCGGTCGATGTCTACGTACCCGGCTGTGCGGCACGGCCCGAGTCCATCATCGACGGCGTGGTGACGGCCCTCGGGATTCTCGATGCGAAGAGGCAGGCAATGAAAGAGAAAAAAAGTGAGAACGCGGGCAACCGGGGTGATGTGGTTTGACCATCGAGAATCAGTCCACCACACCCGTCGAGATCGGAAAACTCATCGGCGTCGTCGAGGAGTTCAGGAACCAGGGCTACCGGCTTGTCCAGATCGGTTGTACCGCTACCGGAGATCTCTACGAGATCAACTATTCATTCGACAAGGACTACACGTTCCGGAATATCCGGGTCACAGTCACCCCTGATACGGAAATCCCGAGCATAACGGGCATGTACTGGGGTGCATTCATTTATGAGAACGAGATGCATGACCTTTTTGGCGTCAATGTCCGCGGGATGAACATCGATTTCAAGGGGACCCTCATCAGGACCTCGGTTAAAAATCCCTTCGGCATCGCGGCAGGGAAAGGTGAGAAACAATGAGCAGACAGATCATCGTCCCGTTCGGTCCTCAGCACCCGGTCCTCCCGGAACCCCTCCACCTGGACCTGGTCCTTGAGGATGAGAGGGTCGTCGACGTGATCCCTTCGATCGGGTACGTCCACCGGGGCTTTGAGAAGCTGGTGGAGAAACGCGATTTCAATAATTATGTTTACCTGGCCGAAAGAACGTGCGGAATCTGCAGTTTCATCCATGGGATGACCTATTGCCAGGGGATCGAACAGGTGATGGGCATCGAGGTGCCCGAGCGTGCCCTGTACCTCCGGACCATCTGGTCGGAATACTCGAGGCTTCACTCTCACCTCCTCTGGCTGGGATGTTTTGCCGATTCATTCGGTTTCGAGAACCTCTTCATGAACGCATGGAGGATACGGGAAAGAGTCCTCGACGTGCTGGAACAGACAACAGGAGGGAGAGTTATCCAGGGGGCCTGCAAGGTCGGGGGTGTCAGGCGGAATATCGGCTCCGAAAAGCTGGCTGAAATGAACGAGGGGCTTGGGATCATCAGGAGGGAGATCGAAGACCTGACGAACGTCTTCCTCTTTGACAGCTCGATCCGGCACAGGTTGAAGAACGTCGGAGTCCTGTCGAAAGAGGACGCGTATCACCTCGGTGCAGTAGGACCTGTCGCGAGGGGGAGCGGTGTTAATGTCGACCTCCGGAAGACCGGTTACGCGGCATACGGGAAGCTCAAATTCGAGCCCGTTGTGGAGACCGCCGGTGACAGCCTGGCTCGCTGCACAGTGCGTGCGCGTGAACTGTTCGCATCGATCGACATGATACACCAGGCGATCGCGGCAATCCCTGAGGGACCGCTCGATGTCAAGGTCACCGGTGCCCCTGAAGGGGAGTATTTCTCCAGGAGCGAACAGCCTCGGGGAGAACTTATCCACTACGTGAAGGGCAACGGGACGAAATTCCTTGTGAGGTCCAGGATCAGGACTCCTACACTGACAAACATCCCCCCGCTGGTAAAGATGCTCGCGGGATGCGAGCTTGCCGATGTCCCGGTGATCGTCCTGTCAATCGATCCCTGTATCGGATGCGCGGAGAGGTGATGAGCAGATGGCATTCTTCGAGATGGCAAAAACGGCAATAAAAACCCTTGTCCAGAGGCCTGCGACGATACGGTACCCTGCGGAATCGGCAAAAAAGACCGAGATATCAAGGGGACACGTCACGATCGACGAGAGCCGGTGTATCTCGTGCGGGTCATGCCAGCGGACCTGCCCGTCCCAGGCGATTGTGGTTGAGAAAGAGGCGAAGACCTGGCAGATAGACCGGCTCAGGTGCGTCGTATGCAGGGCCTGCGTCGACGTGTGCCCGGTCAAGTGCCTGTTCATGGACACGCAGTACACTGCTCCGATGGTCACCCGCAGCACGGAGACCGTCATGATAACCTATGTCAAGCCGGTCAAACCTCCGGAAAAAGAGGAGGGAAAAGCGTAAATTCGCTTGAGAAAAGGACAAGAAGCAGGGTATGATCAGCACGGGATACCGGGTTTTCTCAAAAACCCCGTTCCAGATACGGCATTACGACGGGGATCACATCCAGATCATTTCGGATTGTTCATTATTTGGGAATCGAAAAAAATAAACAGTTTTTCTATTCTTTTTTCCGATAAAAATAACCAAAAGTTTATGCTCTGCTTCGAAGAATGATGAAATTGTTATCATATGAGTGGAATATCCGCAGTGTAACGGCCTGAAGTCGGGAGAATTTCCCCGGACCGGCACGCTGCATCGGCAATGCCTGGAAAGAGCGGAAAAATCCGGTAGACTGCAATGACAAACCGCATCGTTCGCCAAAGGCGCGACGACAGGAACATCTTCTTTTGTATACCTCTGCCCGGTTCGGATTTTTTCTCTCACGTGTTATTCCGGGTGATGCCGTGAACGGGATCGAAAAATCCTGTTTCTGTATCCCCGGAATGCAAATTATGCCGGCGGGTTGGTCCGGACGGGGGCCGTGGGCACAGCGACGGTTTCCTGGGGCGGATCTGCGGGAGAAGGGGGTCTCATGGTAGAGTATGACCTCCTCGTTATATCAGTGCTGGGAATTGCCATAACGGCGGCGGCAATCGTTGCAATCGTGCAAAAGAATCTAATCCGGGCAGTCGTTGCGTACGCATTCGCCAGCGCGTGTGTCGCCGCACTTTTTTTCGTACTCGCCTCACCCTATGCAGGAGCTCTTGAGCTCACCGTCGGTGCAGGTCTTGTCTCAGTCCTCTTCCTTGTCGCCCTTATCCTCGCCGGCGGGGAGGAGGAGGAGGTGGCGGTTTGAAGATCAGGGCCGCCTGTGCGGTGATCCTGGGCTCGGTCTTTCTCCTTGGTTTCGCAGTTCTGGCCGGGCAGGAATTTCCCGGGCCTGCAATTGCTCCCGGTCTCGCTTCTGCAGGGGCGGTATTATGGAAGGGACGGACCACGGAAGTGTTACTCCAGGGACTCATCATCCTGGCCGGCGTGCTGTCGATCCTCCTGCTCCTCGGTTCCGGAAAAAGGGGAGGGAATTCATAAATGATGCAGTTCTCCACCCCCATTGTCCTCCTGGTTGCCGGGGCGCTCTTCGCGGTGGGACTTGCAGGCCTGACCGCGCGCAGTCACCTGATTAAGATGGTAATGGCGCTCGAATTTCTCGGGAAAGGGGTGAGTATACTCTTCATTCTCGGCGGGTACCTCGCAGGGGATACGGGGGTTTCGCAGGCAGTGGTTTTCACCCTCATTGCGATCGAGGCGGTTGTTGCGGGCGTTGCGCTTGCGCTCGTCGTACTGATCAGGCGCACATGGAAAACCATGGACCTCGATGCCGTGGCGCGATCTCCGGGCGGAGGGAAAACCTGATGGACCTTTCGGCATGGTGCCTCGTCCTGATCGTCGCGATGCCATTTGCCGGTTCCTGTGCAGTCCTGCTGTTTCGCAACCGGCCCGACGCCCGCGAAACCGGAACGCTGCTCTCCGCGCTCCTCACATTTCTCCTCTGTATTCTCGCCATTCCCGGAGTTTTCGGATCAAACGTCTCGACGCCATCGCTTGCGGTGCTGCCAGGCTTGAGCCTCCAGTTCACCGCCGATCCGCTCGGTCTCCTGTTTGCCAGCATCGCCTCGCTGCTCTGGATAATCACCTCGGTATATAACATCGGGTACATGCGCGGGCTGAAGGAACACGCCCAGACCAGGTATTATGTCTCCTTCGCCATCACGATGGGCTCGGTGATGGGAGTCGCACTCTCGTCCAACCTCTTCTCGCTCTTTGTTTTCTACGAGATCCTTGCGATCGCCGCATACCCGCTCGTTGCGCATAAAGAAACGCCTGAGGCCCTTCTCGCGGGGAAAAAATACCTGATCTACACCCAGAGCGGCGGGGTTGCAGTCCTTGCCGGAATGATGACCCTGCTCGGGATGGGTGGCACCCTCGACTTTGTCGCGGGAGGGAACACCACCATCTCGGCCCTGGCCCCTGAATTTGCCCGGCTTGCCTTCCTCCTCCTTATGGCTGGTTTCGGGGTGAAAGCGGCGCTGGTCCCCCTTCATGGATGGCTGCCCACCGCAATGGTCGCCCCGACGCCGGTGAGCGGTCTGCTCCATGCGGTGGCAGTCGTCAATTCGGGAGTTTTCGGGCTTTTTCGCCTGATGCTGTACCTCTACGGGCCGGATCTTATGGTCAGCCTTGACCTTCGGAACGTGGTGATCGTCGCTTCCGTCATCACGATAGTCGTCGGCTCACTCCTCGCCCTCCGGCAGGACGATTTCAAGCTCCGGCTTGCCTACTCAACCGTCAGCCAGCTCAGCTATATGGTCCTTGGTGCCGCGGTACTGCTGCCTGCGGGCATCTCGGGGGTATCCGAGACCGGCAGGGCGCTCGCAGTTGTCGGGGCCACGTATGCATTTACGGCCCACGCATTTGCCAAGCTCGCGATGTTCTTTGTCGCGGGTGCGGTCGCGGTTGAGACCGGGAAGACGAAGATCTCTGAGCTCGACGGCATTGGCAGGAAAATGCCATGGGAATTCGCCGCCTTCACCCTCGCGACACTGAGCCTCGCAGGGATACCGCCGATGGCCGGGTTCATTTCCAAGTACTATCTCTCCCTCGGTATCGGTGCAGGGCTTATCGGTGAATGGTGGATTCTCCTCATCCTCGTCCTCGCGAGTGTCCTGAACCTCGCCTATTTCCTCCCGGTCATAATCAGGGCATTCTTCCGGCCGTGTTCATATGAGGTCCCCGGCGTTCGCATGACTCTTCGCGGGCCGGTGCTGGCGGCCGCGGGAGGAGCGTTTCTCCTCGGCCTCTGGACGGCGGTCCCTGCAAGCCCGTTCGGCCTCTGCTCCCAGGTCGCCGCCAGTGTAACCCATACCGCGCTCGCGGTCTCCGGTACATTCAACCCCGGCACGGTGATCCCACCCTTCCTGATCTTCTTTGTCGGCGCCCCGCTTGTCCTCGCCCTTCGCGGACGAGCCCGGCAGGCAGGACTCATCGGGCTCGGGGGACTCGCCCTCGCTTACGTCCTGGCCCTCCCCGGCGGCTGCTTCAGCGGTCCCGGAGCTGCAGCCGTGCAGTGGAACCTGCCCTTCATGGGCTATACCCTGACCCTCCTCCGGGTGGACAGCCTCTCCTGGTTCACCGGGGTAATCTTTGCCCTCATCACGTTCTTCGCCATCCTCTACGCTGCCGCGGTCGCCCCGCCCCGCCTTCATCTCTATGCCCTGATGTACGCAGGGGCTTCCCTCGGGGTGGTCTTTGCGGGGGACTGGATCACTGTCCTGTTCTTCTGGGAGCTGATGGCGGTCATCTCGACATTCCTCATCTGGCAGGAAGGGGGAGAGGCTGTTCAAGCAGGATATCGGTATCTCCTTTTCCACGGCCTTGGGGGTACCCTTCTTGCAGCGGGGATTGCCCTCCTCTTCATGGGGGCGGGATCCCCTGTCGTCGGCCCCCTGTCCGGGATACCGGACGGCATCTACCAGATGTGGGCATCCGTGCTGATCGTACTCGGCGTGGGGGTGAACGTCGCGTTCCTCCCGCTGCATACCTGGTTACCGGATTCCTATCCGAGGGCGAATTTTGTAGCGAGCGTATTCCTGAGCGTTTACACGACCAAGGCAGCGGTGTATCTCCTCGCCCGTATCCAGCCCGGGACTGAGATCATCGCGGTAATGGGCGCCCTCATGGCAGTATTCGGGGTGACCTTCGCGGTTTTCCAGAACGACATGCGCCGCCTGCTCTCTTATCATATCATCTCGCAGGTCGGCTACATGGTTGCAGGCGTGGGAATTCTCGGATGGCTGGGAGCCGGGAGCGAGATCGGACAGCTCGGGCTGGACGGCGGAATGGCCCACCTCTTCAACAACATCCTTTACAAGTCGCTCCTCTTCATGGCGGTCGGTGTCATCATCTGGAAGACAGGTGAAAACCTGCTCAGCCGTATCGGCGGCCTCCAGAAGAAGATGCCGGTGACCGCATTCGCGTTCTGGGTGGCAGCCCTCTCGATCTCCGGGTTCCCTCTCTTCAATGGTTTCGTGTCAAAAGGGATGGTCCTGATGGCTGCGGAACACACGAGCATCTGGATCTGGGTACTCCTCGAGATCGCATCCTTCGGGACCTTCGTCTCGTTTCTCAAGTTAGGGTATTTCGCTTTCTTACGACGTGGTGATACCCTGGCCTCGGATCCGCCGCTCCTCATGCAGGCCGGCATGCTC
>JAJRBP010000019.1 GCA_028679405.1 Methanoregulaceae archaeon
GTCCGGGGACCGGACGACATCAGGTACCTGAAGGGTTATGCCGACGCATTCCTGATTGGGTCCAGTATCATGGAGTCGGATGACCGGAGGAAGACGGTGGAGGGATTGGTATCCGCGTGAAGATATGCGGGGTCACAAATACCGCCGATGCGGTATGTGCAGAGGCGTCGGGAGCAGATGCGATCGGGGTCGTCGTCTGCAGCAACTCGCCGAGGAACGTCCCGCTCGGGGAAGCGAGGGAGATCTTCTCGGCCCTCGGTCCCTTCGTGACCAGAGTCCTTGTCACTCATACCACATCCCTCCGGGACATCGAAGAGATCCGTTCGATCCGTCCGGATGCGATCCAGGTCTTCCAACCGTTCCCCCGGGAGGTTGCGGGAGACATCCGGATGATCCGCGTGGTTCAGCCGGGAACAGAAATGCGTGGGGACTGCGATGCCGTCATCATCGACAGCAGCCACGGCAGGGGGCAGGTATACGATCCGGGGTTTGCACGGGAGGTCATACGCCGGTCGCCGCTGCCGGTTATCCTTGCCGGCGGGCTGACACCGGAAAATGTGACAGAAGCGATTCGCGCGCTCCACCCTTACGGGGTCGACGTGGCGACCGGGGTGGAAAAAAGCCCTGGTAAAAAGGATCCGGAACGGGTCAGGGCATTCATCAGGGCGTGCAGGTACGAAAATGATGAGAAAAGGTAAATTTGGAAAATTCGGGGGGCAGTTCGTGCCTGAAGGCCTGATGGGGCCCCTCATGGAACTTGAAGAGGCATACAGGTGCCTGAGCGTCCAGGAGGTGTTCCGGAACGACCTGTCGGCCTACCTCTCCAGCTATGCAGGCCGCGAGACTCCGCTGACCTTCTGTGCAAATGTATCGCGTGACCTCGGGTTCCGACTCTACCTGAAGAGGGAGGACCTCGTCCACGGCGGATCGCACAAGCTGAATAATACCCTCGGCCAGGCGCTCCTCGCAAGGCACATGGGCAAGACGAGGCTGATCGCCGAGACCGGCGCCGGCCAGCACGGAGTTGCGACCGCGATTGCAGGCGCAGTACTCGGTCTTTCAGTCGACGTGTATATGGGCGAGGTCGATATCGTGCGCCAGCGGCTCAACGTGTTCAGGATGGAACTCATGGGTGCCCGCGTGATCCCCGTCCGGTCCGGGACGAGGACGCTCAAGGACGCGATCAACGAGGCTCTCCGGGACTGGGTCGCCCGCTCCGCCGATACCCATTACCTGATCGGGTCGGTGGTCGGCCCTCATCCTTTCCCCCTGATGGTCAGGGAGTTCCAGTCGGTTATCGGCAGGGAGACCAGGTGGCAGGTACAGGAGGCGGAGGGAAGGCTTCCCGATACCCTTATCGCCTGCGTCGGAGGCGGATCGAACGCGATCGGACTGTTCCACGAGTTCCTGCAGGACGAGGTCCGGTTGATCGGGGTTGAGGCCGGCGGGAAGGGGATCGGGACCGGAGATCACGGGGCGTCCTGCTGCGCCGGTTCGCCGGGCGTCCTCCACGGCGCCCTCTCCTACCTCCTCCAGGACAGCGACGGCCAGATCTGCCCGACGCACAGCATCGCGGCCGGCCTTGATTACCCAGGTGTCGGGCCAGAGCACAGCATGCTCCACGATATGGAGCGGGTGGAGTATGTCCCGGTGACGGACGACGAAGTTCTCAGGGCATTCTCGTACCTCTCGAAGAAGGAGGGGATCATCCCCGCACTCGAATCGGCCCATGCCATCGCGCAGGCGATGAAGATGGCGGGAACGGTGCCCCGCGATCACGTCGTCGTGGTAAACCTCTCGGGCCGCGGGGACAAGGACGTTGCTCAGGTCGCCGGGATGGAGGGAGGAGCATGACCCGCCTTTCAGACCTGTTCCGGACCATCGGGAGGCCTGTCCTCATAGGTTTTACCGTGGCCGGGGATCCTGACTACGAATCCGGAATCGGTATCGCAAAGACCATTATCGGTGCCGGTGCAGATATCCTCGAACTCGGGGTGCCCTTCACCGATCCGGTCGCAGACGGCCCGGTTATCCAGAAGGCGCACGGAAGGGCACTTTCCGGAGGGGCGACCACCGATCGCCTCTTCTCGACGGTGAGGGAGATAAGAAAGTCATCGGATGTGCCGATCGTCCTCCTCGTCTATTACAACATCATTTACCGGAGGGGAGTCGGGGAGTTCTGCCGCGAGGCAGCGGCCGCCGGGATCGACGGCATTCTCGCGGTCGACCTCCCCCCCGAGGAATCGGAGGAGATGGAGCGGCACCTTGGGCAACATTGCATCGACCGGATCTCCATCGTTACTCCAGGGACAAGCGACGAGCGGATGAAGATGATTGCAGGGCACACCTCCGGTTTTCTCTACCTGACCACCCTCCTCGGTGTCACGGGCGCCCGCGAGCGGCTTGCAAAGGAGTCACGGGAACTTGTCAGGCGGGCGGGGAAGCACTCCGATCTCCCCCTGTGCGTGGGTTTCGGCATCTCGCGGCCGGAACATGTCCGCGAGATCGTCTCGACCGGCGCGCAGGGAGTGATCGTGGGGAGCGCGATCGTCAGCCGGATCGAAGGCCATCTGGATAACGTCGCGGCAATGAACGAGGATATAAGAGAGTACGTCAAGACATTGCGTGATGCGATCGGTAATTGAGAGGGTAGGAAAGGCAGACGACCTGGTCCTCCCGCAGGCCTGCCCGGCCCGGTCTCTTTGCCCGAGGACTGCAACAGGAGCAGGCGAAGGGAGCCGGTATCGTGGTGCAGCCTTGCCGGGATATCCGGGATGTCCCCTGTACCCGCGGGAGGAGTAGTTTGAAGCCCGAACACATCCAGGAAAGGATTCAGGCTATCCAGCAGGAGATAGGGGTCCTTCCCAGGACGGTAAGGGCTCTTCTCCTCACCGATGGTTCGGTGACAACGCTGCTCGAGGCGATTACCGACGACACCGTCCAGGTCAGGACCCTTCTCCAGGAAGTAATACCTGCAGACGGTCCTGTCGCGGCAGAGCTCGGGATCGAACCGGGCGACCCCCTGAACCACCGGGTGGTTGAACTCTATGCCCGGAGGTCCGGCGCGATCCTCATTTATGCGGTCTCCGACACGCCGGTGAACCGGCTCGATCCCCGGTTCCGGGAGGACCTGATGAAGGCGGACATCCCCATCGGTAAGATCCTCCGCTCCCACCGGCTCGAGACGAGGCGCGAGATTGTGGAGGTCAGGTTGCATTCAAAAGACCGGAGACTCGCAGGGATATTCGGGATCAGTCCTGACGAGCCCGTCATCTCCAGGCGGTACCATATCATCCACCGCGAGCTCCCCCTTATCGCCATCGAGGAAATGTACCCTG
>JAJRBP010000200.1 GCA_028679405.1 Methanoregulaceae archaeon
TTATAACCAGTACGGCAGTAAATGCGAGTGCCTTGCCGATAAGTCCCCACTTTTTCATAAACTCATTCATACGTATATCTCCCACCTGTTTTGATATTTTCTTTATTGCTCACCGATTACCAGTAGACTAGTGGCCCACATACCCCCTGAAGGCCAGGGAGATAGTCCTTTCATACGTTCTTTTCAGGGAATCTCTTACTTCCCGGACTCGTCACCTTGTACTGGTCTTTCATTTCATTCAGGTTATTCAGGACCTCTGCCGGTGAGAGCGGTTAAAAAAATATCGCGATTGGAATGGGAACGTAAAGGCCGGGGGCGTGCCGTTCGACAATAAATACTATTATAATCTGACCCCCGGAATGAAGACATATAACCGAGGGTGTGAGGGGTTGTGCGAAAACTTTTGGTGATTTTTCTCTCAGCATTACTGCTGGTTCTCATGTTTGCGGGAGTAACAGCCGTGGAAGGCCTCGCAGATGAGGCAAATGGATCCCCGGCTGCCGGCATCACTGTCGATGTGGTCTCAGGCCCGCCTGGTGCCGCCGCCATGGAACCCGGGATATCCCCTGATGCCCTGACTGCGACGTTCAGGGGGATCGTTATCAGGAGGAACGGCGTGAAGATATTCCCGACATGGGTACAGAAAACAACATCGCTCGAGCTTCTTCCAAAGGATATGGTGAGGGAGAAGATGCTGGTCAGGGTAACGGGGAGAGACGGCATCTTATCCTATGCGGTTACAGGACGGCAGACACAGACGTGGCCGCTGACGAAAGGCCTCTGGTATGAGGTGAATTCATGGCAGAAGTTCGTGAATTCAGGAAACTACAATGTGGTAGTAACCGTCAAAATTCCCGGGACCACTGTCAAAAATTCGAGGACAATCAGGGAGAAGGTAGCCTACCTTACCAGGGTTCCCCTGGATACGGCCTCGATAGAGCGCTGGATTTATATTTATTCCAACCAGGAGCGGTTAAACCGCGGGCTGTCGGAGTACTGGGAGGACGGGGTGGACTGTGTCTGCCACTGCGGGTTCACCCCGCCACGGGTGGACTCTGACGGCGTCCAGGCAGGGGCATCGAGGCCTCACAGCGAGGACATGGCCCAGAATAACTTTTTCGACCACATCGGCAGCAGCGGGAGCAGCGTGTACGACCGGATCGCAGCGGTACTTAACAGGTGTGACCTCGGAGGAAGTCCGCCGACAGCCTGGGGGGAGAATATCGCCTGGTGGCCGCAAAATGACGGAGACACCGCAGAGAGCATCGCGAAAGATATTGTGAACGCGTGGGTAAACAATGATGCGGCTTCCAACTGGGGCCACAGGTTCAATATCCTCGACGGAATTAACTCTGACATTTACCCCGGCTGGCATAACCCCCCGCGTGGGTACCAGCGGATGGCGGTCGGTGTCGTGTCATCTTTCTCATACCAGGGGAATAACGACCTCGTCTACATCGCGACCCAGGACTTCTACAAGGGAGGCTGCGGCTGCCGGTAGGGAACAGCCTGGCCTGCTTTTTTTTGTGAGCAGAAAGGATTATCCCGCTTTTCCGTCTGAAAATCATTTTCACTGCCGGTGTCTCTGAAAGAACGGACACCGGGGCAACTGCCGTACTTCCGGATATGATCCTCCCGCTGTCCCCTTCGAATTTATCCGGTCTTTTTACAAAAAATACAAAAATATCGCGGTTTTCCCTGTAAGATCAATACAGTGCTTTATCATCCCGGAGCCCATAGTGTATATACAGTTTTTTCGAACTGTTTGAGAAAAACCATGTATAAATCAAATTTTGGCGGCCCGAGAAACTTCGGACCCCGTGAAATGACGAAGGTAGTCTGTTCAGACTGTGGAAAGGAATGTGAAGTACCGTTTAAGCCTACCGAAGGCCGACCTGTCTATTGCCAGGAATGCCTTCCAAACCACAGGCGACCCCGGCTCTAAATTTTTTTTTTACAGGTAGAGATACTACCGTTCTACCGGTTCACACGCGAAATAATTCACGTGCAATTCCGGTGAAGATACTTTGCAGTGCGTGGAGAGCGTGCCCTTTAAAGTGGCCGTTTCGGCGAAAACAGCCTAAACTTATATATGTCCGGACGGTCTTATTGCGTGTATATCGCGGAAAATGACCGTGGCGAAAAAGAATCGCCGTGTGATGGAAAGATCAACTACCCTTACCGATACAGTGCCCGGGCATATCCGCGAACATTGCGGTAAAAAAAATCTTTCGGATGGTGGAGCAGTCTTCCAGTATCCGAAACAAACGAGAGAGATTGATACGATGATGAAAAGTTCAGTAAAACCGACGGTTGTCGGGACAAGGTCCGGATATGTCATCCGTTTCACCTGTCCCAGTTGTTTCAAGCAGAATTCAATTGTGTACAACATGCCGAAAGCCTGCTATAAAGTGTCCAGGGATGCGACGTGTGCACAATGCAAGAAACACATTACGGTCCTGACTTCCGGGCAATGAGGATCCGGAAAAGTTCCTGATTTAAATTTTCCTTTAATTTTCCTGCAATATTGTACTTTTCAACCTGTTGAATTGGACCGGCCGGAACAGAATCATTCAGGATCAGGAAATAACAGGATGAAGTAAGGGACCATATATCAACGGATCAACCGGAGATGTTCGGTACCACTCCATCCACAACCCAAACCTGCCCGGAAAATATTTAGAGGCCGGCAACGACATAAAGTCCACAAAGGAGTCGTTGTATGTGGTTTGAACTGTTGATCCTGATTATCGGTATCGCGTTTGGCTTTTTTAGTCCGGGAAAGCAGAGTCTCTGGGGACTGTTGAAGAAAGGACTGATAGTCGGCATCGTCCTTGCAGTGATCCTCGGGCTCATCGCAACATTCCTCGTCCCGGGCGGGTTTGGGCTTGCGGTCGGTTTCCTCGGCGGAATCGGCATATTTATCGGGATCGTCATCCTCGTAATCATCTTTATCGTGGGTGTCTTTATCGGGGACTTCCTCGAAGGCGTCTTCAAAAAGAAGTGAGCCCACCCGAACACTTTCTCATTCTTTTCCGGATTCATGAAAATCAGGTCATCAGAGAATAGATCTTCACCCCTCTCATATCCCGTCCCCAATTGATGAAAGAGAGAGATACCTCTCGTGGATACCAGATCCTTAAGGCAGTTTCACTTTTCGTCGGTGGATCCGGAATCCCCGGTTTTCCCCGTGGCCATCGTGCAACTGGCCGGGACGTAGTAACGCTTCCCGCCGCTTAAAGTCCTCCCACAGAAATCGCGGCAGGTCTCCGGCCTTTTCTCGTAGATGTCACACGCCCACCTCTTCCCACCGCTCCCGTCCGGGTCTTCTTCCTGTAAATGTCTGCAGGGGATATCTGCGAGGAAAAAGCCGTCTTCTTCGACAAAGCCTCTCTCGCGGAGATACTGGATCTGGTGGGGTTTACATTGCCTGACTGTGATGATGGCGAACCAGCGGCAACATTCACCACAGCGACTGCAGGTACCGGGGGTCATCCTGGAAGGTTTCATCTTAGTACCAGGTTGTATCGGAACAGGGGTAAACTTTCGGGAACAGCCAAGGAATCCGTGAGCCGGCCGATGGAGAGTCCGTGCTTCAGCTTTTAATCGTGGCTTTCAACTGTGTCCTGTACCGGAATGTACGGCAGGAATGCGAGGAGTTCGGATCTAAGGACATCAGTCCCGGTCCTCTCCATGAACCTTGCCGTCCTCTCCCGCGGTTTTGCATTCTTCCGGTAATACTCTGCGAGACGCAGGGCGCAGTCCATCGCATCCGCAGCTGACAGGTTCCGGGCGATTACATCGCCAAAACGTGGCCGGGCACCACCGTTGCCCCCGAAGAGGACGGTCCACCCCCTCGTCGTTGCCATGATCCCGATATCACGTGTATGACTCTCACCGCAGCAGCGGGGGCAACCCGAAACCCCAATCTTGATCTTTGCAGGGAAGGTCATGTCTTTGAACTGATCGTCCACCGCCCGGGCAAGTCCGATCGAGTCCTGATTGCCGTATTTGCACATATCCGTTCCAAGGCAGGCCTGGACGAACTTCACGCAGGGTGCAGTCTCCGGTTTTGCGAGCGGTCCCAGATCGCGGATCGCCCCGGGCACTGCGTCCGGCCCGATCCCGACGAGCGCGATACGCTGACCCGAGGTGATCTTGACGAGGGAAACCTTGTATGCCTCCGCAATCGCAGCAATCTTCTTCAGATCGCCGGGGGTCACGATTCCCGCCGGTATCCTGGTCACGATCGCATAGGTCTTCCCGTCCCGCTGGAGGATCGCACCTCCAGGATGATCTGCCATGGTATAGTCATCCCCTCATTTCGTGTCAGAGTAGCTTTGTCTCCTCGGTCGGCTTCGGCACTTTCACGACGAGGACCCTGAATAATCCCCCGCTCTCGTTGATCCACCGGTGCGGGACCCGTGCAGGGCTCTCGATCAGCACATCTTTCCCCACCGTCGCCCTCTCGTCCCCGATCTCGATCACTCCGGTCCCTTCCAGGACAAAAAAGAAGACATCGACGGGGGTGAGATGTTTTTTCAGCGATTCGCCTGGTTTCAGGGTGATGACCACCGCGATCGCGTGGGGGGATTCGTAGATCTTCCGTGCATCGACATGGTGGGGGTTCGGCCCGATCGGGACTTTCGATACCTCTGTGATCTTCATGGTTCTGCTGTATCGCGTATCTCATTCATGAAGGTATTCCTCATGCCCGATGGGATGCACGAGACGATCGTTTTTTTCTATCCGGTGGAAAAACGGAGATCGCGGGTCCCCGGTATGGACGCAATCCGGACGGTCCTGCCCGGGTGCCGCACGGCCTCCAGGATCATGGTAAAGGAGGATTAGTACATGATCAGCCACCGGGTTTTCCGGATGAACCCAGCTTTTTGGAGCGGGAGAAATCAGGAATCCTGATATTCAGGCACGTGGATTTTAATGAAGATAATTTTCGTCCGGGAATCCGGAAAGATGGTGAACAATGGACCTGATCCTTGCCGTTGCGATCATTCTCTCGCTCGCAATCGTCCTCCTCCTGGTCAGCCAGCGGTTCAGGATCCCAAGCATTGTCAGTTTCCTGGTTGTCGGAGTCCTTGTCGGCCCGTACGGGTTCTCGGTCATCACCGACCAGCCGACCATTGAGACGATCGGGCAGATCGGGGTGATCCTTCTCCTTTTCACCATCGGCCTTGAGTTCTCCTTCGAGAAGCTGCTGCGGGCGTGGCGCACGGTAATATTCGGGGGGATCATCCAGGTCTGCACGACAATTGCCGCGATCGCCGCTATCACCTACCTTCTCGGCTTCTCCTTCAACGAGGCGGTATTCCTCGGCTTCCTCGTCTCCCTCTCGAGCACCGCAATCGTCATGAAAGTCCTCCAGGAGCGGGGCGAGGTCGAGTCGCTTCCCGGACGGACGATGCTTGGGATCCTGATCTTCCAGGACCTTGCCATCATCCCGATGATCCTCATCACCCCGCTCCTCATCGGTGAATCGGCTCTCACCTCCTACGAGTCCCTCCCGGTCCACATCGCAAAAGTGGCAGGCATCATCGTCATCCTCGTGGTCGCGGCACGATGGGTTGTCCCGGAGTTCATGTACAGGGTCGCCCTGCAGAAAAACCGGGAACTCTCCCTCTTCACCATCGCGGGGATCTGTTTCATTACCGCCTGGCTCACCAACTCGGCAGGTCTTTCGATCACCCTCGGTGCGTTCCTGGCCGGTCTCATCATCGGCGAGTCGGTCTACAGTATCGACGCACTGAGCAGCATCATCCCGTTCCGCGACATCTTTGCGGGCATCTTCTTCATGTCCATCGGGATGCTCCTCGATACCCGGCTGTTTGTCGATGAATTCTGGATCGTGCTCACGGTCATCCTCGTCATCATCCTCGTGAAATCCTTCACAGGGGCGTTCACTGCAGGGGTCCTCGGCCTTCCCCTCAAGGTACGGGTGTTCACCGGCCTGTCGCTCGCCCAGATCGGGGAATTTTCGTTCGTGCTCGCGGTCACGGGCCTCGGCTCCGGTCTCATAGAAACGGCTACGTACCAGATATTCCTTGCCGGAGCCATTGTCACCATGGCGCTGACCCCGTTTTCCATAAAGGCGGCCCCCGGGGTTGTGGATCTCCTGTACCGCTTCCGGAGGTGGAGGGGGTCCCACCTTCCGCCAGACCCTGAGTCTGAAGAACGGGAGAAGGGGCTTTCCGATCATCTCGTTATCGCGGGGTACGGGATCACCGGAAAGAGTGTCGCACGTGCAGCGGAGATCGCGGGCATCCCGTACAGGGCTATCGACCTGAATCCGGGAATCGTCCGCGAGGAGAAGGAGTCCAGGCATACAGAGGTGATCTACGGGGATGCGGTACAGGAGGAGGTGCTTCGCCATGCCGGGCTCCGGGCGGCGCGGGCCCTCGTGATCGTCATCTCCGACCAGGATGCGATCCCGCGGATCATCAGGGCTGCCAGGGGGATCTCCCCCTCGGTATCCATCATCACGCGGACGAGGTACCTGGGCGATGTGGAAAAACTCCTCGAGGCCGGCGCGGACGAGGTGATCCCCGAGGAATTCGAGGTAGCGCTTGGGATATTTGCAAGGATTCTCGCGATGTACATGGTCAGCGA
>JAJRBP010000079.1 GCA_028679405.1 Methanoregulaceae archaeon
AGAGGTCGTTGCAGTCCGGGGTACCATCACGGTCGGAATCAGTATCAGGAACTCCACACCCACAGGTTCCGGGTGTGATCTTGTTAACATCGTCCGGACAGAGGTCGTTGCAGTCGGGAGTAAGGTCGCCGTCAGTATCGGTATCAGGCACGCCACATCCGCAGGTACCCGGTGCAATCTTGTTTACGTCGGCCGGGCAGCGGTCCTTGCAGTCGGGAGTAAGGTCGCCGTCAGTATCGGTATCAGGCACACCACATCCGCAGGTACCCGGAGCGGTCTTGTGGGAATCAACCGGGCAGCGGTCCCTGCAGTCCGGGGTACCATCACGGTCGGAATCGAGGGTGCACGGGTTGACGACGAGTCTGGCAAGAATCCGCGCGGTATTGTCCGGATCCGTGAGTTTCACGGTCTTCTTCCACATCAGGTAGCCGGTCTTTCTAACCGAGACGGTGTGGTCCCCGAGCGGGATCCGCATCGAGAGATTTGAAAGGCCGACCTGGTCCCCGTCCATGAACACCTTCGCTCCGGCCGGGACAGAGCGGACGACGACCCTGGTGGTCTTCGACTCCTGGTAAACGAAGAAACCCTTCTCCAGTTCATCCGATCGGCCGCCCGGATTCGTGACAATGACATTCCACCAGCCGGGTCTGGCATTCTTCAGGTCCAGTTTGCAGGTGATCTTTGCAGGACTGACGATCTTCACGTTTGTTGCGGAGATCGTACTTCCCTCGGAAACTGTAAAGCCCTCCGTCTTCCGGAGCATTACCGTGGCGCCTGCCTGGAAATTTGTGCCGTGGAGGTCGGTAATCACCACCGTACCCGTATTGACGCCGAAACGAGGTACGATTCGCGTGATCGAGGGGGGATCGATCCCGCGCCCCGCCGCGATAGTGTCGTTGTCTGATGCCGCGAAAACCGAACCAATTACAGCAACAATTGCAAAAAAACCGATACCAATGAGTATAGCTATGTTCTTACCTTGCATCTCTGTTCACCCCTGTTTTCGGTCCATCCCCTGGGGTAAAGCACTCATTTTGAGTTTTTCATAGCCCTTCGGATAGATTTGGACATCTCCCCCACGGAGGCGTATGCCACATCTGATGAAAGGATGACCTTGTACCGTTCATCAATGGCCTGACATCCGGGTGATGCAGTCCCGGCCCACAGAGGTTTTCCAACCGGGCGGCCCGGATGCCGTCAACAGACACGATGCCTTCGCCTTCGCCTGGCAGTACTGAACCGAATGGTCAGCCCTGATTGAAATAAACGTTCTGGTTTTTATCAGGGTGGAAGTATATTCCGGTCGTGCCCGAATCTGTTCCCTCCCGTTGTCGGAGGCACGCCTCTCGGTGTCCCGGAGGTCGGTCCGGACCGGGCGATCGGGTAGGGTTCCCCGGTGAAAATGTTGTTGACGCCTCCACTGTGAGTTCTTTTCGGTCACGAACAGACTGGAGGCCGGGACGGGGCCTTCATTCGCCCTTCTCAATGTGGGATACCTCGCGTGAACAGATCATACGTGTAACCAACCAGCCGTAAGTCCGGGAGAGGGGTGAAAGGGGCTGTGGCTGACTGCTTTTTTCATCACCTGTAAATATCCTGGCATCAGAAACTATTCCATGCCTTTGAAAGTCCCCCTCTCCGAACTCGAAAGCCGGATGAGGAGGTTCCGTCTCCTGATGGACGAAAGACATCCTGACTGGGAGATTGCGATCATACTCAGCAGGATCAACAGCTACTACCTCACCGGGACCATGCAGGACGGCATGCTGGTAATCCCGCGCGGGGACGAGGCATGCCTGTGGGTCAGGAGGAGTTACGAGCGGGCGGTGGATGAATCCTCTTTCCCGAAGATCGTCCCCATGAAAAGTTTCCGCGATGCCGCCCGGACCTTTGTACATATTCCTCCGGTTGTCTACCTTGAAACCGAACAGGTGCCTCTTGCCCTCTACGAGAGGCTTCACAAGCACTTCCCTTTCCGGACGGTGAAGGCAGTCGACAGCCTGATCCAGGATCTCAGGTCTGTTAAGAGCCCGTATGAACTCGGCCTGGCCGGGCAGGCGGGAGAGATACACCGCCATGTCCTCGAAGACCTGGTTCCCGGTGTTCTCGTGAAGGGGATGAGCGAGGCCGACCTGACCGGGGAGATCTTTTCGCTCATGATGAAGGAAGGACATCACGGGATCGTGAGGTTTGGGATCTTTGACTCTGATGTCGTGCTCGGTCTCATCGGGTTTGGAGAGAGTTCCATCTACCCGACGTACCTCGACAGCCCGGGGGGGACGGCCGGGCACTCCCCCGCGGTTCCGCTCATCGGGAGCAGGACCAGGAAATTAAAGAGCGGCGACCTGATCTTCGTCGATATCGGCTGCGGTGTCAACGGGTATCATACCGATAAAACGATGACCTACGTATTCGGGAGAGCCCTGCCTGACGAGGCGGTGGCCGCCCACCAGGTATGCGTGGAGATACAGCACACCATCGCCTCGCTCCTGAAACCCGGGACGAAACCGTCGGAGATCTACGAGACTGTCATCGCCGGGCAGGACCCGCGGTTCCTCGAGAACTTCATGGGATTCGGGAAGAAGAAGGTCCAGTTCCTCGGTCACGGGATCGGGCTTGAAATCGCCGAAAATCCTGTTATTGCCAAAGGATTTGACAAGCCCCTGGAGGAAGGCATGCTCATCGCCGTCGAGCCGAAGAAAGGGATCGCCGGGGTCGGGATGGTGGGGATCGAGAACACCTTTAAAGTGACCCCTTCAGGCGGAAAGAGCCTTACCGGTGACCACCCCGGATTACTGTTCGTGGGCGAATAGTCCTGCAATGCAGCGGAGGGGCGCGGCCTTCACATTCCTCGTTTTCCCTCTGTCCGGAGGTCCTTTCAACCGGGAGGGACGAAGTCCGGTTCTTCCAATTTCAACTACAAGCGAGATACCTTATATTGAACCTGACAGGTTATTCCTGGCAAAAGTTAAATGCAACCATCCGGATTGAGATACTGAAAAAATGGCGGTTTAAAAATCCGTGTTCTCATCTGTGCAGGGGTTCTCATCACAATAAAAAGGGGTGGTCTTTCTCCCGTTCTCTACGGGGTAAACCACGCATATTTCAGGTCGCCATTGGTTCTGTCGAAGTAACTGATCGCAGGCTGCCCGAGGTTGTTTAAAGCGACGGACGTAAACTCCCCCACGTTTCCTGCACTATCCACGACAATCTTCTGCCATGGTCCGGCGCCATTCCTCCATGCATATTTCAGATTACCGTGGGTCTGGTCCCGGTAACTTATCCGTGGGTTCCCACTGCCGGAGACTGCAATGGAATTGAACATGCCCATGTCCCCGGGGGTATCCACGACCGTCGCGGCCCAGGGAGACGCTCCAATCTTCTCTGCATATTTAAGGTCTCCTGCACCCTGGTTCCAGTAGCTGACGTACGGGTTCCCGGAGTTGTCGAGCCCGAGGGAGGTGTAGGCTCCCGTGACACCGCGGGCCTCAATGATAGCGAACTGCCATGGTCCGGCGCCGTTCTTCCACGCATATTTCAGGTCGT
>JAJRBP010000306.1 GCA_028679405.1 Methanoregulaceae archaeon
ACCGGACGAGAAGATCAATACCCTCGCACCCCTCGGCTTAATCGGCCGGCACTCGCTCGTCATCTACCTGGTTCACCAGCCTGTGATCCTCCTGGTCCTGAAGGTTTTTACCGGGGCAGGCCTCTTCTGACACGTTCTGTTGCAGGACTGCCGCTTTCCGGTTTCTTTCGTCACTCTCCCCAGGAGTGCATACCTCTTCCGGCCGGTTTACCCGATGACCGGGTATTTCCGCAGGGTGAAGCTGATAACCACTCCCCTGGAATAGTCATCCGGAACCCGGTTCTCCACACGGATCCTTCCGCCGTACCGCTCCACGAGTGTCTTGACGATGTAGAGGCCAAGGCCTTTTCCCGTCCTTTTCGTGGTCCCGCGCTGGAACCGCTCGAATATCAGGGGTTTCATATCGTCCGGGATCCCCGGGCCGTTGTCTGCGACCGAGACGATCACCTCATCCCCGATCTCCCGGACCGTGCACGAAACGGAGATATCCTTCCCGCCAAACTTCCTGCAATTGTCGAAGAGGTTTGAAAATACTTCTGATAGGAGGTCATCCGCATACACGGTGAAGGAACATGGAGTATATTCGACAGGCGTATCCCCCGGGAAAAGATGGACCTCGTTCCGGATCACGTAGTCCAGGTCCACGGGTTTGAGCTCAGGCATCCTCTCGTGGATCTTCCGGATCGTCTCGAGGTTCCGCACGATCTCGCCGCTCTTCCTGACGACATCGATCAGTTTTCCCGTTATCTCCTGCGCCGGGCCTTCAACCATGTCACGGAGGAGTTCGCCGTATCCGAGCGAGGTCATGTTCGCGTTGTTCACATCATGCACCAGGATATCGAGGTAAAGGTTCGCACGCTGGTTCGCCACGGCGAGGTCTTCCGAGAGGGTCAGTTTCCGGATCGTGCACCCCACTTCTTTCCCGATCGACTCGAGGATTACCTTCTCTTCTGGAGAGATCCCCGGACTCCCGCCCTTGAAGAGGTGCATGCTGCCGATTACTTCCCTGTCGCAGACGAGGGGTATGACCGCAGAGGGCGAGGACATACCCGACCCTTCTGGGTAGACCGCACTTCCGCCGAGAACTTTGGCGAATGGGTACTGCTCCTTCTCGTAGTACGTGGGGACCGTGACGCTTATGGGGATGCGGAGATGGAACTGCAGTTCGATCAGATTCCTGTGAGGATTGACCAGGTATACCATTCCGGAGGAGAACCCGAGAAGATCGCACACTTTCGTGAGCGAATCCTCTATCAGGTTCGGGACCGTACGGGCACCGCTCATCATGCTGATCACCTGGTTGATCACGGAGAGTTCCCGGTTCCGCCGAAAGATCTCCTCTTCCGATCTCTTTCTGGCGGTGATATCCATGGCGATGCATACGATCTGCCCGCCGGGGATCCTGGCGGCAGAGAGAAGTACCTGGGTACTGCCGCCGACCCGCTTCACGAGGCTGCTCTCATAATCGGAGGCAACACCGTCATCATTGAGCTTGTGGAGCCATTCCTCGATCTCGTCCTTATCGGCGACCCGGAGGAACGAGCTGCCTTCCAGGACACCAGGTGGATATCCTGTGATCTCCCTGCCCCTCCTGTTTACCTCAAGGATCCGGAGCTCCGAATCGCCGGAGAGCAGGAATACCGCCGCTTCGGAGTGGTCGAAGATGGCATGGTACTTCGCTTCCTGGTCTTTGAGACCTCCCGACAGGGACGAGACTACCACGGCGGTCGCAACAAGCACGTAAAAACTCGCGGTCGCAGTCGCATAAGTGAGGAGCGGGAGGTCCGGTTTGATGAAAAGATACACGAGGACGAGCTGGATGAGACCGAGTCCAAGTGCAAAGATCACCCCGCGTCGCGGATACCAGGATGCTGCGATGATGATCGGGATGTAAAAGAAGAACGGGGTGATGATAAGCATCCCGAGGACTGCGCCAAAAACTGTCATTACAAATGCGCAGGCAGTGACAACCGCGAGTATGAGGAGCCTTGTCCCGGAACGTTCGGTTATCCGGATGAATGATGTGGTTGTCATGATCTGTTCATCCTGTCAGCCCGGCGGAAAGCAAAAATGTGCCCAGCTGAGTATTCTGACGGAACGTCACCGGTTTATTGATGAGAATAGCGAATTCACTCCTTAAAAACTTATCTCTCCTGAACTGCGGTGGATCGTGCTGAATGCAGATTATTCATGATTCGGCCTGTTCCTTCAGGTCTTCATCTTGTTATCGCCGCGCCTGATGAGGAGCTGGGCATGGTCGAAACACCGCTTCGCCTCCTCGTATCGTCCCATCTCCTTCAGGCATACACCACGGTAGTTCCAGGCATAGACATGGTAGGGGTTCATCTCGATTACCTTGTCGAAACACCGTATCGCCGTTTCATACATATGGAGATCACCGCTTGCCTTCCCGATCTTCTCGAGGGCCTCACCCTTGTTGTAGTAGACCTCTTCATCGTGCGGATTGGCAGCGATCACCTTGTCGAATGACTGGATCGCCTCTTCGAACCGCCCGAGTTCCTTGAGGCAGATCCCCCTTCCGTTCAGTGCGCCGACATGGTTCGGCTCGGTCTCGAGGATGCGGTCGAAGAACTGGATCGCCTCTGAGAACTTCCCGTGCCGGTAGTAAAGTTCGACACCGCGTTTGTACCAGGCTTCGGTCGACTTTCCGAAGAGCTTGTCGAAGAGACCGGGAGAGAACTCCGCCTGTCTGGTCCCCTTGTCCTTTCCCTCCTTTTCCTGCCGCTGGGCGCGATCCAGGCGCCTGAACTCCGTGATATCACGGACGGATTCGATCGCTCCGATCATCGTGCCTTTCGTATCGTAGAGCGGAGTCGCCTTGGCCCAGAGGATGACCTCCTTCCCCTTCGGCCGGGCTGCATCGATCTCCGCGATGAGGACATTTCCCTCTTTTTTCAGGAGCGAGTAATACTTCCGCTTGATCTCGTCGCTTGACTCGAAGATCAGGTCGATCAGGGTCGGTCGCCGGATACCGTAGAACGGTATCGAATATTCATGGTCGCCTTTCCCCACGATCTCCGACGCCTTTACCCCGGTCATCTCTTCTATCGCACTGTTCCATGAGATCACCTTGCCTGTGCGGTCAATAGCGAAGGTCGCATCCGGAAGGAAATTGATGATATCGGTCATGATCTTCTCGGACGTCTGGAGGGACGCTTCCACGTTCTTCCGCTGGACCGCCTGCTGGATCATGTGGACGAGCTCGGTGAACTGCGACTTTGGGTCCCCGCCCTTCTGGAGGTAGAAATCAGCCCCGTTGTTCAGGGCTTCTATTACCACGTGCTCGCGACCCTTGCCGGTGAATATTATGAAGGGAGTATCGTTCCCCTCTGCCCGGAGGATCTTCAGGAGGACAAGCCCGTCCATCATCGGCATCTCGAAGTCTGCAACGATGACGTCGAAGGTCTGGCTCTTGAGAACCCCGAGCGCTTCGAGAGCGGACCTGGAGGTCTGGACCTTCACCTCGCCCGATCGTTCGAGGAAGGTCCTTGTGATCTCAAGGAGGGCCGGTTCATCATCCACAAGAAGGACGGAGGTCATGGTCTGGTTCCTTTCCGCGTATAATAAGATTTTGGCCCGTCCCTTCTTATACGTATTCCTGTTCCCGGCAGCCGCTCCGCTGACGACCGACATGATTATCCAGGAAAAATTTCCTTTGACCGGACATTCCGGTCGAAAAATGTCTCATGAGTCCAAGAAATGAGCGAAAAAGTTATTACTCGACAGGGCGACACTGAATTGCTGATTCCGGCAGGATGGCCTGGAAGTCTCCCTACGATTGCTGATACTCTAGGAACGAACATAGAGCTGATACTCGTCGGCATCCGGGGGTCCATAGGAATATCCCGCCGGTTCAGACTTATTCCTGCAACCGGTTCCTTTTCGTCCGTGGTTTTTCCGGATGAATCCCGCCCTGTGTTGCACACAGGGGAATGTCTGCAAATCGTTGTGCATCGAATGGCCCGCGTTCGGTAACCCGGAGTTCTGGGATCACCGTCAGGGCAAGGAAGGTAAGGTACATGAACGGATTTTCAATACCGCCGAAGGTATCGGTATGCTCTTTCAGCCTTTCCATTCCTGCGACAACCTTCTCCCACGGCTCGTCCGACATCAGCCCTGCATACCTCAGGGGAAGGGTGGTCACCCGTTTCCCGCTCACCGCGACCAGGGCTCCGCGGTGCCTGATCACTCCACCGATCGCACCCATGATGTCCTTGTCATGAACCCCGGCGGCAATGATGTTATGCGAGTCGTGCGAGATACTGCATGCGATCGCACCGTCACGGAATCCGAACCCGTTCACAAGCCCTGCTCCGCATGGCGTTTCCCTGTACCGGCTGCAGACGACGACCTTCAGGACGTCACGCGAAAGATCAGGGATCCGATCGAGCGCCAGGCTGATCAGGAGGTCCCTTGTCAGGATCTGGCCGGGGACGAGTCCGATGACATGTACGAGGCCCTCCCCGGAGAGCCTGATGGTGTTGTCTTCAGGGATCGACCGCCTGAACGTGTAGGCAGGTCCGGCGGGCACCGGAACCGGCCATGCTTCGGTCGGGCGTCCGCGTTTGTACGTTGCCTCTATCCCGAATTCCCGGTTGACGATGCAAAAATCGGCAAGCATCCCGGGCGCAATGGCACCCCGGTCATGGAGTCCGAACCGTTGTGCGGGGGAGAGGGTCGCCATGCGGAACGCAAGCTCTGGTTCGATCCCCGCCGCGATCGCCACCCGTATGCAGTCGTCGATATGCCCTTTCGAGGCGAGCATGTCTGCGTGCCTGTCGTCCGTGGCGAAGGCGCAGCGGCATGCGTCCGCCGCCGTCACAACCTTGGCGAGTTCACGCACATTCCTCTCGGTTGAGCCCTCCCGGATGAAGAGGAACATGCCCCGGCGAAGCTTCTCCCCCGCTTCCCGGGCATTCGTGCACTCATGGTCAGACTGCATCCCTGCAAGGATGTATGCATTCAGGGGGGGCCCGGAGAGGAGAGGCGCATGACCGTCGATCCGGGTCGTAAGGCCGAGTTTCGCCCAGACCCCTGGATCCCCCGCAAGAACGCCGGGGACGTTCATCATCTCTCCAAGGCCGATGACGCCTTCGCGGCCGATATAGGAGGAGAGGTCGTCAGCGCGGATCTCTGCGCCTCCTTTGTCGAGGGGAGTTGCCGGGACACATGAAGGAAGCATAAGAAAGATATCGACAGGAAGGCCCTGGCTGGAATCGAGTATCCAGTCGATCCCCCCGGTGCCGCAGACGTTGGCGATCTCGTGCGGGTCGGCAATCACGGTGGTCGTCCCCCGGGACGAGACCAGGCGGGCGTATTCGGCAGGCCCGAGCAGCGAGCTCTCTATGTGGACGTGTGCATCGATCAGGCCAGGAACTATCCTCTTTCCCGAAAGGTCATGACTCTCCCGCCCGCGGTACTGTCCGAGGCCGACCACGTACCCGCCGCTCACTGCAAAACCAATCTGCTCCCACTCGCACGTGAACGGGTTGAAAACCTCGGCTCCGGAGAAGAAATGGTCTGCAGGCTCGTCCCCGAGGGCAGCAGGAAGAAGTGCCCGGCGATCCGGTCCGCTCATGCAGGACTCCTTGGGGCGATCATCGTACAGACTGGTCCGGAGAGATCAGCACCCGCTTCTGCCGGACCTGAGTTCACCGGGAAAAACCGGTATGGCGATTCATACTTCCCCGCCCGGGTCTGAGGCCAGGAGTGCGGTTCAAAAGGTGTCCGGACCGGACGTTCCCGGAAGAGTGCCATCTGATGAAGGTCATGAGAGCCTCCATTAAAAGCGTATTGGAATATCCATGATGAAGGGTCATTGCGATATAAAAAGTTTTCCCGGCCGCCTGGTCCACCGATCCCGGGTGAAGTAATTCCGCCTGTATATTTTTTATCCTGAAGTATTTTGGAATCCTGATGAATATTTCCCCGAATATAAAATCCGGGGAGAGAAAATCTTTTAATCAGGTATACTGAAAGGGTGCACCAGTATTGGGGATGTATCTGACATGAGGTGTACACTGATGAAAAGTGCAACAATCCGGACTGTTTCAGGACGGGTCGGGAGATC
>JAJRBP010000134.1 GCA_028679405.1 Methanoregulaceae archaeon
GACTTGCGTACCTTCTCGAGGATAACGACTTTACCAAGATCCTCTCGCTCAACGCGAAATTTGCCGGACTGATGGACATTTCCGGCACAAACCTCTTCCAGCTGCGCTCGAAGGTGGCGCAGGCGATAGACGTTCCCATCGAGAAGCTTGACCGGATGATCACGCCGATCGAGAAGGTGTACGCGATCGTGGACCACACGCGGTGCCTTGCCTACATGCTCGGGGACTGCATCGTCCCGTCCAACGTGCGGGAAGGCTACCTCGCGAGGCTCGTCCTCCGGAGGACTCTCCGGATGATGAACGACCTCGGGGTGAAGGAGGGGATCGGGAACCTGATCGAGGAGCAGATGCGGATCATCGGGAACCGAACCTTCGAGCAGGACCCGGTCATCATCAGGTCCATCGTGGACCGCGAGGTGGAGAAGTACGGGTCCACCCTCACGAGAGGGACGAAGATCGTCCAGAAAATTGCACGGAGCTACAAGAGCAAGACCCAGCGGGTGCCACTGAAAGAAGTGATCACGCTCTATGACTCGCACGGGATCCCTCCCGAGATGACGAGGGAGATCGCCATGAAAGAAGGGGCGGTTGTGGATCTCCCGGACAACTTCTACTCCCTGATCGCCGACATGCACTCGGCCTCGGGGACGGTGGAGGCAGCGGATCCGTATGTAAAATACCAGGCAAGGATCAAGGGCCTGCCTGCAACCAGGAGGCTTTATTACGAGCAGCCCTGTGCGACCGAGTTCGAGGGGATGGTGATCGACTCTTTCGACGGGTATGTCGTAATGGACCAGACCCTCTTCTACCCGGAGGGCGGAGGTCAGCCTGCGGATACCGGGATGCTGATCACCGCCGAGAGCATGGTCCGCGTGGAGGAGGTCGCGAAGATCGGGGAAGTGATCCTTCACCAGGTGAGCGGAGGTGTCCTCAAGCGCGGAGACCGGATCAAGGGGATCATCGACGAGGAGCGCCGGTGGTCCCTCATGCGTCATCACACGGCGACCCACCTCCTCCTGCGGGCGAGCAAGGAGGTCCTCGGTGCACATATCCACCAGGCAGGGGCGCAGAAGGGTCCCGAGTCCTCGAGGATCGATATCCGGCACTATACCCATATCACTCCAGACGAACTCCATCGGATCGAGATCGCTGCGAACCGGATGGTAATGGCCGACTGTCCTGTTGCGGTTACGCACATGGACAGAGTGGCTGCAGAGCAGGAACACGGGTTCTCGCTCTACCAGGGGGGTGTCCCTCCCGGACGCAATCTCCGTATTGTTTCCGTGGCCGGCGATGTAGAGGCGTGTGCCGGGACGCATTGCGAAAGTACAGGCGAGATCGGGACGATAAAGATCATAAGGGTGGAGCACATCCAGGACGGGATCGAGCGGATAGAGTTCTCGGCGGGACTGGCTGCGATCGAATACATCCACCGGCTGGACAGGATGGTAAGCGACTCTGCAGGCGTCCTCTCGGTCCAGCCTGAGAACATGACCGCTACCGTAACCCGCTTCTTCTCAGAGTGGAAGGACCGCGGCAAGGAGATAGAACGCCTGTCCGAACGGCTCGTCGCACTCGAGATCGCACAGATACAGCCGGAATCGATCGGAGGGGTGCCTGTCGTAGTGAAGCGGATCGACCTTCCACCTGGGGACCTGTCCACCATCGCACACCATGTCTCCTCAAACGGCGGCGTGGCTCTCATCGCAGGCGGGATCGACCGGGCAAACGTGGTCATCAGCTCAGGAAACGACGCGGTGAATGCCGGAGAGATCATCGGGCAGATATGCACGCTCCTCGGCGGGAAGGGAGGTGGCGGGAAGGCAACAGCACGGGGCGGCGGCCCGGACTTAAACCAGCTCGATCTCGCCCTAAAGGTAGGCCGGGAGAGGATAACGGCCGCTATCAATGGTTGAAGACCTCATCGTGCTCGAACCGGGCGACGAACGGGCCCAGAAGATCGGCCGTGCGATAGGGAGCCCGACCGCAGGCGAGATCCTCCAGGCACTCAGGGGAGGACCGAAGACCTCCTCCGAGATCACCGAGATCCTCGACATCCCGATGAGTACGGCGAAATACCACATCGAGAACCTTCTCGATGCAGGGCTCCTCGAAGTTGCCGAGACCAAATACAGCGTGAAGGGCCGCGAGGTAAAGGTGTACCGCCTCAAGGACCAGGTAGTGATCGTCGCACCGAGGACCCCGAACGCGAAGTCTCTCCTTCTGCGGTATGCCTCCCTCTTCGGGATCACCGCGGTGGGTTCGCTCCTGATCATTGCGATAGGGCGTCTCTATTCCCTCCCGGTGGCGAATGTCATGGAAGACGGCCTTCAGAAGGAGGCTTATGGCGGCGCGGCCGGCACCGCGAGCACGTCCGTCCCGCCTGAGGTCTCCCCTGTACCGACGGTGCTCTCCCGCACAGGCGAGGTGGTCTCGACCCTTGTAACACAGGACAGCGGGGAAAAGATGTACTGTGCGACCAGCCCGGCGTCCATCCCCCAGGTCGCCCCCGGGGGGTCCGGCCCGGACGGGACCCACATCGCTTCCCCGGTGACGGAAGGGACATTATTTCCTGACCTTGCGCTGGCGTTCTTCCTCGGCGGGTGCCTGGTGATAGGCATCCTGCTTATGTACGAGTTCTACCTGTGGCACAAGACAAGAAAGGCATCCGGGGAGCCCCCCCTGTCTCCCGGAGAATAGCCTCTTTTTATAAAAATTAGTTCAGCTTCTTTCCGGCTGAATATGCCGCCACTGCTCCGGCTGCCATAAGTGAGAAGAGAAGAGCGCCGATCGGAGCAGGAGACTGTGTCGTGGCTGATGTGCTCGCGGGGATCGTTGTCGGAGGCGGTGTCGCAACCGTAGTCGTTGCTGCCGGGCCTGTTACGACGAATGTGGCGCTCCCGATGTATCCCTTTGAATCCCGGAACGTGGCATAATAGTTGCCCGCCTCGTTCACGTTCACCATCTGGGAGAATGACCCGTCCTTCGACCCGACCTTCGTTTTGGTCTGGATGTACTGCGGCCCGTATGCCTTCCCGGCAGGGCCGAGCACGGAGAGCTCGACGCCGTTGCTCTCTATCTTGTCAATGGTCCCTTCGATGAAGAGAGCCCCCGACAATTCCTGCGTGAGCGAAGAGGTGATGTGAAGCTCCTTCTGGCGATCGAGAATGGTTACCTGGGTGATTGTAACCGAGGAAGACCCGAGTTTCGATTCGTCCTCGCCCGAGATCCTGGCCTCGACCTTGTATTGCCCTCCCTGAAGCCCGGCTGTATCGAATACCACCGAGAAAGTACCGTCAGGACCGACCGCGGTGCTTCTCCTCGCGGTTTCCTGGGCGGTATACTGGGAGAACGAGAGGACGATATCGAACCCGAACCCTGCCGGGAACGTCGAGGTTCCTGTCACGATAAGTGGCGCCCCGACCTGGATCTCTTTCGGGGTCTCGATGTTGAGGAGGTAAGCCTGCGCACTGCCGATGCAGGCGATTGCAATGAGGAGGAAGAGGAGTGCGTATCGTCTCATAGGTACAAACTGGAGTCGACTCATGTAAATCCTTTCTGGAAAAACGCAGTTGGGTGAAAGGTCAGATCATCCCGATATAATTCTCGAGGATACGCAGGCCGACCGCCCCGCTCTTCTCGGGATGGAACTGCACTCCCCACGAGCCGTCCTTTCTGATTGCCGATGCAAACCGGCAGGAATACCCGGTCGTGGCTATCGTGCATGAGGCAGTGGTATCGGCATAGTAGGAGTGCACGAAGTAGACATAAGAGTGCGACGGGATACCTTCGAACAGGGGATCGTCGGCCTCACCGAATTCGAGAGTATTCCATCCCATGTGCGGCACCTTGAAGCCCGCTTTGTGAGGAAACCGGCGCACGGTGCCCGGCACGAGGGCAAGTCCCCGGTGGAGTCCATGCTCCTCCGACCATTCCATGAGCATCTGCATGCCAAGGCAGATCCCGAGGATGGGTGCGTCTCCTGCCATACCGGTGATGACCCTGGAAAGATCCCCCAGCTGGTCCATCCCCTCCCGGAACGCTCCCACACCGGGAAGGACAACCCCGTCGGCTGCGGACACCTCTTCAGGATCGGAGCTGATCACAGGTAATGCGCCTGCCTTCTCGATCCCGCGGAACACACTCCGCAGGTTGCCGAGCCCGTAATCGACGATAACGATCTTCGTCAAAGATACCCCTGGTGCAATTCTGTCGCAGGTCCCTTTCCTGCCATGTGCGCACCCGGATCCCTTTACCGGAATTCTCCCGGGTGGTCATCCGAATGACAGATCTATCTGCTCTCCGGCCCTAAAAAGGAGCCGGATTGGGAGATCCGGCGTGTCATTTCGGACCACCTTCAGTCAGGTGGCATCCCAGTTCCCACGGCCTGCGGGCCGCCTGATCTTTATCTTTGGCCTTTTTTACCCCTTTGTCCGGCCCGGCAACATGGGAAGGGTATCTTCAAAAGTTCCCTCCGCGGCCGCTATCGCTATCCGGGACGGAATTTTAACATCCATCACGGGAACTCCGGGAAAACCGGTAAGGATTATCATTTCCCGGACTCCAGTGTACTTTACATGTTCAGTCTCCTCTCGAGAAGCTGGCAGCTTGTCCGTGAGAGTTTTACAGTACTGGAGAAGGACAAGGAGATCCTCCTGTTTCCGCTCGTCTCCGGTATCGCGCTCGTACTGCTCGCAGTCTCGTTCATCCTCCCCGTAATCTTCAGCGCAGCCTCCTCCGGAATTACGGTCGCGCTTGCGGCATGGTTCTTTGTCCTGTACTATATCGCCTCGTTCATCGTGATCTTCTTCAACACCGGGCTCGTCACCTGTGCAAAGATCAGGCTCACCGGCGGGGACCCGATGTTCTCGGACGGGATCCGGAACGCAGTCCGCCACCTCCCCTCCATCATCGTCTGGGCGGCGATAGCTGCCACGGTTGGCCTCGTCCTCAGGCTGATCTCCGAGCGTTCCGGATTAATCGGGAAGATCGTGGTTGGGATCATCGGAGTGGTCTGGAGCCTCATCACCTACTTCGTCATCCCGGTCCTCGTCTTCGAGGAGAAGGGAGTCATCGACTCGATCAAGGCATCGGCATCTTACTTCAGGAAGACCTGGGGTGAGACGGTCATCGGCCAGGTCTCGATCGGCCTCATCTTCTTCCTGCTGCTGCTCGCCGGTGCCGTCCCGGTGATCCTCACGCTGTTCGCCGGGAACATGACCCTCTTCGTGGCCGTGTCCGCGGTCTTCATCGTGTATGCACTGATCGTCCTGATCATCTCCTCGGCGCTGCAGGGGATCTTCTCGACCGCTCTCTACCTGTACGCGAGCACAGGAAAGGTCCCGACCGCATTCACCCCTGAACTTGTCGCGAACGCGTTCGCACCGAAGGGCGGGCACGGGAACATCTGAGTGGGAATCATCCGCTCATTCATTTTCCAACATTCTTGAAAATATTGAACATTTAGTCCGGCCTGAATGACTCGCTATCTCAAAAATCTAAAAATTACCTTTATCCTTCGTAAACAGAAACGTCTAGGTACCTATGCACCGAAATTCCATCTTAGTAATCGCACTCATAGTTCTCCTCGCCCTCCCTGCGGGGGTTGTCGCGCAATATTCA
>JAJRBP010000052.1 GCA_028679405.1 Methanoregulaceae archaeon
TTGCCCCGATATCGAGGAACATATCCTCGACCTTGACCCCCTTCTTCCGCTCTTCTTCCTCCATGAGATGGACTGGTTTGCCGCCGTTCACTCCCGGGACCTTCCCTTTCGTCCCGTGCAGGACCACCCGCTGGGAGTAGAGGGTCGGCGCATACCAGCCCCCGAGCGTGACAAACCTGATGAAGCCCTTCTCATCGATATACTTCACCATGAGACCGATCTCGTCCATGTGGGCGGCGAGCATGACCGAGAACCGCCCCCCTTTCTTTGTCGCGATCAGGTTGCCGAGCGTATCCTCGCGGATGTCGTCGACGTGCTTCCGCAGTTCCTTCCTGATGATCTCATAGACGTTTCCTTCGCTGCCCGACACGCCATGTGCATTTGACAGCTTCTTCAAGAGTTCCTTCACCACATCAAACACCCATTGCGGATTCGATTCGCAGCAGCGCCTGCCTGAGCATCTCCCGCGATGCCGCGTAGCTCATCCGGGCATACCCTTTCGCGTTGTTGCCGAATGCCTGCCCCGGCACGATCACGACACCATTCGAGAGGACTTTCCCGATCAGTTGCTCTTCCATCGGGACGAAGGCATAGAAAGCCCCTTCCGGTATAGGAAAGTCAATCCCCATCTTCTGAAGACCCCCACAAAACAGGTCGCGCCGGGCACGGTATTCGGCACACATCTCCGCAACAGGCTTCTGGTCCCCGTTGTACGCCTCAACGCCTGCGTACTGCGAGATCGAGGTCGCGCCGGCCTGGCAGTACTGGTGTACTTTGATGCATTGCTCGACGTACTCCATGGGCCCGGCGAGGTACCCGAGCCGCCACCCGGTCATCGCATAGGTCTTGGAAGCGGCATTGATCGTAATCACATCCTCGCCGTACCTCGCGGCGCTCCAGTGCGAAACGCCATAGATGAAGTGCTCATACACCTCGTCGCTCACCACCGTCACTCCTGCATCCTGTGCATACTCCACGAGCGCCTGCACCGATTCACGGCTTTCCACGGCGCCGGTCGGGTTCCCGGGTGAATTGAGGACAAAGAGCCTCGCACCGTCCATCTGTTCTTTTGCCGCTTCGATATCGATATGCAAGCCGGCATCGAGGGGTACACCCTCCGGTTGGCCGCCTGCTATTGTTGCGAGCGCCGCGTACGAGACGAATCCCGGATCTGCGAGCAGGACCCGGTCTCCCTCCTCCACGAGTGCCTGCATCACGATATGGAGCGCCTCGCTCGCTCCTGCGGTCACGATCACCTGACCCGGGTCATAGGTCAGGGCATTTTCCCTCGCAAGCTTCGCACAGATCGCCTCCCTGAGCTCGGGAATCCCCGCGTTCGGGGTATACCCCGTCTTCCCCTCGTGTATCGCTTTTATCGCCGCCCGCTTGATATGGTCGGGCGTATCGAAGTCGGGCTGGCCGAGACCGAGATTGATCGAGCCCGGGACGGCCGCCTCGAAGAGCTTCCTTATACCCGAAATCTCGATCTCCTGCACCCTTCTGGCAATTCTCCTCTTCCTCATGAATCCATTTCTCCTACTCGATGTTAGTGTGACGCCCCTTGAGAGTCTTCTCGTCACACTGGGTAATCTCCATCAGTCTCGAGATGATGGCATCGGCAAAGACCATCGCCGCGGTCTCGAAGAGCGTCCCGAGGGGGGCGAACGACTTGTGGTCGCCGAGCATCTGCCTGATCTCGAACTCTCCCGCGTCATCCTTCACCTCGTCGCGATGGTGCTCGATGACCACGACAGAATCCGCGATCCTCCCGATCCTCGAGTCCGGGTTCGAGGTGATCAGGGAGATCCGGGCACCGATCTCTTTTGCCTTATCGGCGATATCGGCCACGGTTTTTGTTCTTCCCGAGCCGGAGAAGATAACCATCAGATCACCCTGCCGGATTGCGGGGGTGATCGTCTCTCCGACCACGAAGGCCTGGAACCCAAGATGCATCATGCGCATCGCAAACGCTTTCGCAACGAGCCCCGACCTGCCGGCCCCCATGACATAGGTCCGTTGTGCTCCCATGATATCGCCGATGAACCTCTCTATCTCGTCATCAGAGAGTGAAAACGAGATCGCCCCGATCTTCGATGCCATCAGGCGCATCATCTCCTGGACTCTGTGCTGCATACCTAAACTCATGGATAGTGTCGACTGCGAGGTTAAAGAAGAATTCGTTACATGGGCGCAGATCTCCCGAAAACGGAGCGGATGCCGTCTATCATAAAATAACCGGGCACTGGCGGCAAGGTGTTTCGTCCTCCGGGGCCCGGCTTTTTTCCTCGCAGGCCTGGACCATATCATGACAGCCCGCTCCGTTCCGGTTCCTTCATGTGCGAGAAGGGAGTACGCTTTTCTCATGACTGTTATCCCGGGGTGACCTGGGATATACCATGCAGGACATGCCATGCTTCCAGTGCCGTACTTCAGTGCAGACGGGTTCGTGCTCTACCTTGGGGACTGTCTCCCGATCCTCGCGGCGCTTCCCGAACGATCGGTCGACATGATATTCGCAGACCCACCGTACAACCTCTCCAACGGGGGTTTTACCTGCCACGCGGGGAGGAGGGCTCCGGTAGACAAGGGGGAATGGGACGTCAGCGGTGGTATCGGGGTCGATTTCGAGTTCCATCGCGCCTGGATCGACAGCTGCCGGCGGGTGCTCCGTGATGGAGGGACAATCTGGATCAGTGGCACCTACCACTCGATCTATGCGTGCGGGTACGCCCTCCAGACCCTCGGGTTTCACATTCTGAATGATATCTGCTGGTTCAAGCCGAACGCTCCTCCGAACCTGAGCGCGAGGTACTTCGCCGCGAGCCATGAGACACTGATATGGGCCAGGAAGTCAAAGCAGGAGAAGCATACCTTCAATTACAAGGAAATGAAGGAAGGAGAATATCCCGATGACAGGATGAAGAATCCGGGAAAGCAGATGCGTTCGGTCTGGAGCATTCCAGCGCCGAAAATGCGGGAAAAGACGTTCGGGAAACACCCCACTCAGAAACCCTGTGCACTCCTGGACCGGGTCGTACTCGCGAGTACGCGAGAGGGAGACCTCGTCCTTGACCCCTTCGCCGGGAGTTCCACGACAGGCCTCGCCGCACGTTTCAGAGGCCGTCACTTCATCGGTATCGACACCAGCCGCGAGTATCTCGCGCTCTCGGTATCCCGTTTCAACGAGATGCAGGACCGGCTGCGTGACGGATCGCA
>JAJRBP010000251.1 GCA_028679405.1 Methanoregulaceae archaeon
TGTCGAGGACCATGATTGTTCCGAGGCACAGTATCGAGTACATTGCCCCATTCTTGAGGAAGAGGTACCGCTTGATTCGCTCTACATTCTTGATTGTAATCTCCCGGACCACGAATGCCCCGATACCATTCCCGATCAGGATAAGCGGCACTGAAAGAGTGAAAGCAAAAGCTCCAAGAACTCCATCGATGGAGAATGTGGCATCGATCACCTCGAGGTAGAAGATCTTGCTGATATCCGACATATTTCCCCCGAGCATCTTCCGCTCCTGTTCTTCAGCATTCTGCCGGAATCCATGAACGATAAAGAAAGCGGTGGATCCCATCACCGCTCCGAATGCCATCATCGCATTCACCTGGAGCGAGAACCATACGAGGAGTGCAAGGATAATCGATACGACCGCGAAGAACCAGACCCCTTTTGACTGGATGTACTTCTCCCCGAAAAGCCCGAAATTCTTGTCTTCGAGGAAGAGCCAGTGGAAGAAGAGAAAGACAAGAAAAGTTCCACCGCCCATGAGGAGCATCGGGGCAGACCGCTCTATCGCCTCTATAACCGCTGGATCATTCGAGAATGTAGCCGTAAAAGCGCCGATCGGACCGAGCGAAGGAGTCGCAAGCCAGACAATAAGCCACGGGAGCCCACCGCGTATGAGAAAAACTGCGAACAATAGACCCCATGTCAGGAACCACCTCCTCGCCCAGGCTTTCATCGTCGAGAGGACTTCTGCATTGATGATGGCATTGTCAATGCTGCTAATCGTCTCGAACAAGCAGAGGCCTGCGATGGTGAGGATTGCGGCTGCAATATCCATTGGTGCGGATTACTGTCTGAGAACGGATGTAGATAAAGGCTCTTTTATATCCTCCAGTTTCACGGATCTGGAATTGGAAAGGATCCATTATTAGCTGGAAGATTGGATACAAATTCAGAATTATCCTGGAAAGAGTCATTCAGACCGAACTTTAATCTGTTCCTGTCAATGAACATTAGGCCATGACAAAGGCGATCCTCCAGGTAGCGCTCGACCTGCTCGAGCTCCCGCGTGCGCTCCAGATCGCAAAGGAATCGGTTGAAGGCGGTGCAGACTGGATTGAGGCCGGAACCCCGCTTATCAAGAGCGAGGGTATGGAATCAGTACGGGCACTGAAAGAGCGGTTCCCTGACCACCAGATTGTCGCGGATATGAAAGTGGCGGATACCGGTGCGCTTGAGGTCGAGATGGCAGCAAAGGCCGGAGCAACGATTGTGTGTATCCTCGCAGACGCGGATGATGCGGTGATCGTTGATGCAGTAAGAGCAGCGTCTGTGTACGGTGTCCGGCTAATGGCAGACCTGATTAATGTGCCATCCCCAATCGGGCGTGCCCGCGAGCTTGAAAGGCTGGGGATCGATATCATGAATGCGCATGCGGGGATCGACCAGCAAATGTCAGGCAGGACCTCGGTCGGACTGATCCGGGAACTTAAAAAGGCTGTTTCGGTGCCGGTTGCTGTTGCCGGGGGTCTCGATGCCGCGCGGGCTGCAGAAGCGGCGCGTGATGGTGCGGATATTGTTATTATCGGAGGGGCCATAGTCCGTTCGGCCGATGTCAGGGGGTCTGCTGCAGCAATCAGGGCTGCAATAGACAGCGGCGAATTGAGCTTTCACCCCCGGCCTTCTCTGGATGAAGAGATTCGTTCGATTTTCTCAAAGGTTTCCACACCTAATATATCGGACGCGATGCATCGGAAGGGTGCGATGTCCGGAATAATCTCAATATGCGGAGATGTCAAAATGGCGGGGAAAGCAGTCACTGTGCAGACGTTCGCCGGTGACTGGGCGAAACCAGTTGAGGCTATCGATCGGGGGGCACCGGGAGACGTGATCGTCATCAACAATGATCGGGGAATGCATGTCGCCCCCTGGGGGGAGCTCGCAACCCTCAGCTGCATAAGCAAGGGGATCGCCGGTGTCGTTATCGACGGCGCTGTGAGAGACGTGGACGATATCAGAGCTCTTCATTTCCCTGTCTTTGCTCGGGGGGTGGTCCCGAATGCGGGAGATCCCAAAGGCTTTGGAGAGATCGGAGCCGAAATCTTATGCTGCGGGCAGGTAGTGCACCCTGGGGACTGGGTGATCGGGGATGAAAGCGGTGTCGTCGTGGTGCCGAAAGACCGGGTGTATGAGATCGCCCGGCGGGCGCTCGAGGTAAGAAAGAACGAGGAGAGGATCAGGGAGGAGATCAGGCGAGGATCGACTCTTTCGCAGGTATCAGAACTGGTCCGGTGGGAAAAGAAGTGACCGTGGTTTTTTCAAGTCACCCGTCAGTGGAAGATTGAGGTCTTGAGAAGCTCTCCGCCGTGTTTCAGAAGGAGTTCAATGGCCGAATCCACGCGATCCACCCTCAAAATCAGGACCGCACCTTCCTTCCCACTATATGCATATGCGTATTCTATGTTGACTCCCCCATCGCCAAGTATCCTCGCGATCTCGTAGAGGCCACCCGGCTGGTCCCGCATCTTGGCAGCTATCACGTCTGTAAAATTGACAGAGAACCCTCCCCCCGTCAGCTTGCGATAAGCCTTATCAGGATTATCGACAAGAGCCCTGACAACCCCGAACCCGTCAGCCTCGGCGATTGAGAATGCCAGGATATTAATGCCGTCTTCCTCGAGTGCACGAGCAATTGCAGCAAGCCGGCCAGGCCGGTTTTCCGAAAATACCGATATCTGCTTGATAATAAACGGTTTCATGTCCATCTACATCACCCTCCGGTCTATCACTTTCTTCGATTTCCCCTCGAATCGCGGAAGCGAACCTGGTTCAACAAGTTCCACGTTTACCCCCACGTTCAGGGTATTCCTGAGCTTGTGTTCGACTTTCTTTCGAAGCTGGATGAGGTCGGTGATCTTATCTGAGAACGCTCCCCGGCTCACCTCAACCTTGACAAGCATGTCATCGAGCGCCCCTTTCCGGTCCACTACAATCTGGAAGTGCTGGCCGACCTCCGGGATACCCATCAGGGCATACTCGATCTGCGATGGGAATACATTGATACCCCTGATGATGAGCATGTCGTCAACACGCCCGGTAATCCGCCTGATCCTCGGGTGAGTCCTTCCGCAGGCGCAAACGGACTCGTCTATCGAGGTAATATCTCCGATTCTGTAGCGGATCATCGGCATCGCCTCCTTCTGGAGCATGGTAATAACCAGCTCACCCTTCTCCCCCTCGGCGACCGGATCCCCGGTTTCCGGGTCCAGGATCTCTACGAGCGCGAGATCACCCCAGATGTGGATTCCGGCCTGCTCAGTACACTCGCAGAACATCGGTCCCGAGAGCTCACTTGTCCCGTAAATGTCATAAGCCCGGATCCCGAGCCAGCTCTGGATGCGATCCCGCATCCCCTCTGTCCACGGCTCGGCCCCAAGAATTGCGGTCCGCATGTGGGTATCTTTCCCGATGTTTATCCCCATTTTCTCTGCGACTTCACCCATATGGAGGAGATATGAAGGAGTACATGCGATCGCCGTTGACTTCAGATCCTGCATAAGCTCGATCTGCCGTTCTGTATTCCCCACACTCGTGGGGAGGACTGTCGCACCAATCTTCTCGGCACCGTAGTGGAGGCCGAGACCTCCGGTAAAGAGTCCGTACCCATAACTCACCTGGATCACATCCCCTCTCCCAAGTCCGCATGAAGTCAGGGCTCGGGCAAGGGAAGCAGTCCAGTTATCGAGATCAGTCCCGGTGTATCCCACCACAGTAGGTTTCCCGGTCGTTCCCGAGGATACGTGATACCTGACCAGATCTTCCTGCTGGGCGACGAAGAGGCGATCCGGGTAATTGTCCCGGAGGTCGATCTTTTTCATGAACGGAAGTTTCCGCACGTCTTCAAGGCAACATATGTCATCAGGGTGGACTCCTGTTGCTTTCATCCGATCATGATAGAATGGTGAGAAGGAATACAGCCGATAGACGAGCGTTTTTAAAAGGCGGTACTGGAGGCGCCGGAGATCCTCTGCAGGCATCTCCTCGATCCGCGGATCCCACATCCTCATTAAATCCCTCCCCGGCGGTCAATCACCCGTTTGGCCTTCCCCTCAAATCTGGGGAGCGAACCTGGTTCCACCAGGCGGACTGAGGTCCTGAGCTCAAGAGCGTCCCGAAGGGCTTTCGCGACCCTCTTCTGGACCTGGGCGAGATCATGGAGTTCTCCTGAGAAGTGCTCCCGTGTCATCTCCACCTCGATCGTCATCTCGTCGAGATGGCCGATCCGGTCCACGTAGACCATGAACTGGTTTCCAACTTCGGGGAGTTGGAGAAGAACGTGCTCGATCTGTGAAGGAAATACATTTATCCCCCTTATAACAAGCATATCGTCACTTCGTCCGGTGATCCTCCCGATCCTGTTCCCTCTACCGCAGAGGCAGCCGTCCTCCATCATCATCGTGATATCTCCTGTCCTGTACCTGACCATAGGCATCGCCTCCTTGACAATTGGAGTGACCACGAGCTCGCCCCGTTCGCCCTCTTCAAGAGTTTCTCCTGTAACCGGGTCAATGATCTCGACAAGATAACAGTCATGCCATATATGAAGACCATTCCTTTCTTTGCACTCGAATGCCACCCCTGGTCCGTACAATTCCGATAAACCATAGCTATCGTAAGCAGTTACTCCGAGTTTGTTCTCCAGCTCTTTTCTCATCGCATCTGACCAGGGTTCCGCACCGAACATACCGGTCTTCAAAGTATCGAAGTGTGCGTTCATCTCCTCCGCCGCTTCTGCAAGGTGTAATGCATAGCTCGGCGTGCAATGGATGGCGGTTACGCCAAAGTCCTGGATCATCTCGATTTGTCGTTTCGTATTGCCGGTAGCACTTGGGATGACCGTCATCCCTACCTTCTCGGCCCCGTAATGGAATCCGAGGCCACCGGTGAACATGCCATAATTGACCATGTTCTGGAACACGTCTCCTTCGGTAAGCCCGACCATTGTCAGGTTCCGTGCGATCAGATCGGACCAGTTGTTAAGGTCGCCCCTGGTATAAGCGACAACTGTCGGTTTTCCGGTGGTCCCGGATGTCGTGTGAATCCTGACGACTTTCGAAAGCGGCACTGCAAGGAATCCGAATGGGTACCCGCCACGGAGATCCTGTTTTCGCGTAAAAGGGAGCTTTTTTATATCGTCAAGGGTTTATACGTGCTCAGGTCGTACCCCCGCAGCTGCAAAACTCTTACGGTAAAATTCGACATTCTGGACTCTGCCGATGGTCTCCTTGAGCCTCTTTAACTGGAGAGACGCGAGATCTCTTCCTTTCAGCATCTCAGCCTTCTTATTCCAGAACATGTTGAATACGATGCCTCCCGTACGCGGCTTCGGCATCTGTTGAATTTCCCCAACATCCGTTGCCCAGTCTCCTCGTACGAGCAACCAGGGTATTAGTCAACAAATACGATTCCAGCCCGCTATGCATGAACATAAGTGAACGGTGAAATGCAAAAAGCTTGTCAAATTTGATTCGATTGGTTCAGGAGAGGGCCTATTTTTCCGGGAGGAAGAGTCCGGGGCTTCATTCGAAGCAGTAAGTATGGTACAAAGGACTGCAGGATTGTAACCAACACGTCTCCCAATCCTTAATGCGGGACCCGGAGCACTCAAAGGTATGCAGATGGTTGTCGCTCTCGGCGGGAACGCAATCCTTCGGCGAGGGGAACGCGGGACTGCCGAAGAACAGCGTTATCATGTGAAGATCGCGGCCGGACATCTGGTCAGAATTATCCAGGGAGGCCACCAGATCATTATTACTCACGGAAACGGGCCTCAAATCGGGGACATCCTGGAAAAAGATGAGTGCGCGAGCGATAAGTTTCCGAGGATGCCACTCGATATCTGCGGCGCTGAGAGTCTGGGAATGATCGGCTACCTGATCCAGCAGGCACTTGAGAATGCCCTGTCGGAGGCCGGTATGAACAACCGCGTAATCACGGTTGTCAGCCAGACCCTCGTCGATCAGGAAGACCCGGCATTCAGATCTCCGGAGAAGCCAATCGGACCCTTTTATGCTGGACCGGAATCTGCGATGCTGGAATCCTCACTGGGGTGGATGATGCATGAAATACCAGGGCAGGGATTCCGCAGGGTCGTTCCCTCGCCCATCCCGTTGGAGATCGTGGAAACGAATTCGATACGAACATTATTTGAGGAAGGATTCATTGTAGTCGCGTCCGGGGGTGGGGGAATCCCTGTCATAAGGGATAAGGAGGGAAGACTGTCCGGAGTCGAGGCGG
>JAJRBP010000276.1 GCA_028679405.1 Methanoregulaceae archaeon
AAGTTGTTGCCGTAGATCGGGAGTGGTCTCTACGAGGATATGATGACCATTCAATTCAAGCAGGAGGGAAGTCCGGAGCCGGATCTCCCCGGTGATGGCTGCCCTGGAACACTGAGGGCATGAACACCCGATTTTTGGAGTACCTATCGCGTCGCCCGTGCCAAGGAGCGTGATCTTCATGTTATAACCAGTTCATATTCCGGATGGTAGTCCTGTCACTGACCAGCTTGATGCCCCTTTCGATATCCTCCTGGGTGATCTCAGCCCTTCCATCCATAAGGGCAGAGAGCGTCGCCTCCTTGACCACCATACGCAAATCTGCACCTGAAAATCCTTCTGTAACCCCGGCAAGAGCCTGGAAATCACATTTACAAGTGAGTGAAACAGTTACTCTCTCCAGAATTTCTTTACGCATCTTAAGGTCCGGAAGAGAAAATGGCACGATTTCATCAAATCTCCTCCAGGCAGCCTCGTCAAGAAGCTGGGGGTGGTTTGTTGCTCCAATCAGAATCACGCCATGTCTTATCAGGCTAATCTGGTCGATATTCTTGAGAAGTGAGTTTACTGCCCGTTTCATTGCGCCGTGATCATCCGCCACCCGGCTTTTGGCCACAAAGTCGAATTCATCAATGAAAAGGATACAAGGATTCATTTTCTTAGCAAAATCGAATATTCGGTCGATATTTTTTGATGTTTCACCAAGATATTGTGAGGTGACCATTGAAAGGCGGACCTCAAGGACAGGCATGTGCATCTCCACGGCCATCGCAAGCGCGAGTGAGGTCTTACCCGTGCCGGGCGGACCCACGAAGAGGAGTTTTCCAACCTCATGGATCCGGTGCCTGCGTAGAAATTCACGGTAATGAATCCCGGTCTTGATTTTGGCAATAAAGTTGGATTGGTCCTGGGTTATCACCAGATCATTCAGATTCTGCTCGATCTCTTCGGGAGCACTCACAATGATGAGGTCCAATCCTGCACGGATTTTCTCATCTTCCGCAAGAATTTTCGATATTTTCGCTTCAATAAAGCGTTTTGTATCTTCAAATGGCGGGTTTGATGACCGGACAGATTTATAGGAGACACCTTCGGTGCCCCGCTGTTCGAAAAAAAAGGCGAGTGTGGGATTTCGTCTTACTATCGGAAGCGCGCCCTGGTTCATAAACCAGCGTGCGGCAGCGTCAAGGGCGGATATCCTGAACCTTTGCCCGGCCTCATCAAAAATGACTACCGGGTTTTCCTTTAATTTGATACGCGCGTCCCCTATGCCAAGAACCTTGCGGATCATCCCTTCACTTACTGAGAAGGGCCTTCGAATTTCAGGGGAGCCGTTCAGTCCAAAGATCTCCCTGCAGACAGGGGGGAGGTCATTAATGTCGAGGTTGTGGTTCTGATTGAAGATTTCGGCTGTGAGAAGCACCTCGACAATCCGGAGGATCTCGTCATCTTCGGGCATGACTATGAGCGTGAATATTTAGCACGGGATTGGATAATGGTATCTCATCTGGTCGTCACGATGGGCTCGTCATCGGTAATGATCAAAGTATGTTCGTGCTGTGAGACGAGGGAACCCGGGATATCGGCAAGAACCGGGTAAGGATGGAGAAGCCCGGTTTTCACAAGATTGGGAAGCACGATATCAAGTTTCTTTTCGTGCAGCCAGCGCCTGGCAAAAGGCAGGCCGCGACGGGGACGTATCTCCTCGAGGACCCGTCGGGCCTGAGGAAGTCTTACCGGCTTCGATATTGTCTGGGAATATATCTCAGTCTTCCTTTGTTCACTCACAAAACCCGATCCTGTGCTGGCAAATGGTTCAATTGCAATTATCATCCCCTCCTCGAGAACTGCGCCTCCTGCCATGCCGATGTTTGGAATATTTGGCGGCTTGTGAATAACGAAACGATCAAGCCCGTGTCCGCCGAGGTTTGCTATCGGACGATAGCCTCTTTCCTCTATCTCTTTCTGTATTGCTGCTCCGAGATCTCCGGTGGCAACCCCCGATCTGGCCAGTAGAATTGCGTGCCTGAGCGCTTCCTTCGAGGCATCGAGGAGGAGATCGTTTTTTCCCAAATCGACGGTGGTGGCACAATCGGCAATGTAACCTTCGATATGGACCCCAAGATCCAGCTTTACCACATCCCCGTCCCTGAACAATCTTTCCTCGTTGGAACTGGCGGTGTCGTGTGCTGCAGCCGCATTTATGGAGACATTGAGTGGGAATGCAAGTCCTGCTCCCGATGCTGCCACCAGATCTTCAATATGCTCAACAACATCCCGGTAAGAGGCCTCCCTGCGAATCTCTCCGGCACCCCGTTGAAGGATTGATGATGCGATCTCTCCTGCATCACGGTAATACGAATAAATCTCCTCGTTCATGCACACCTATACCTTCAAATCCCGCCCGAATTTAGTGAAACACTCGAATCCACGCGATTTCACAAGCCCGATATTTTCAAGCCGGACTCCGCCCACGTCTTTGTAATAGAGCCCTGGTTCGATCGTGATTATATTTCCGCTCGCGAGTGTTCCGCCGGCAGGCCCGACCGTAGGGAGTTCATGCACTTCGAGTCCGACACCATGTCCAAGATTATGTATAAATCCCTTGGCATTACTCTCGAACCCGGCATCGTTTAACGATTTGACCGCTATTCCGTGAACAATCGCCCCTGATATTTTTGAGGTCACAGCAGATTGGGCAAGATTTTGTGCATCGCGAACGGCATCATACATTTCCTGGATCTTGGAATCCGGCTCACCTTTTACAAAAGTTCGTGTCATATCTGAATAGTATCCTGTCCTCTCATCTCGTGGGAAGATATCTATTACAATGGGTTGATCAGGCATTAGTGGTCCGGTTCCCCTCACGTGAGGGATTGCCGTATCGAGCCCGCAGGAGACAATTGTGTCAGTAGGGGTACAACCTGCTTCAAGGAGAGAACAATGCATCGCAGCCCGGACACTCTCCGACGTCAACGGTGCTTTCTTAAGCATCAGAATCCCATGACGCTGTCTTGAATTCCTGATCATCGCTGCCGCAACCTCCATCGCCTTGTCAGTGGCGTTCTGCACTCTTCTGATGATATCGATTTCATTTAGGGTCTTAACCGCCCGCATTCTCGAAATAGTCCCTGAATCGATAACAACGTCCGATATCTGTTCGAGTTCTCGCCCGATTGCGTATGGAATAGTAGACGGTATAAGGATCTTCCCACCAGCAAGATTCGCCATAACCATTGCCAGGGCTTTTTCTTTACTTTGTTCCACTTTAAGGATGTCCAAAAGACCTGATTCAGCACGCGTCATCACGGCTGCAGGGGATTCCCTTGCAGCGCGCTCCACTTCCATCTGCCCAACGATGATGATGCCACCGCCTCCTGTCTTTTTCAAATAGATAATAGGATCATCTGTCCTGAACCGTGTAAGGTAACGGACATCCGGGTTTTCGGAGGAACCATAAGCGACATAGGCAGAAGCTTGAGCCTCTCTGATGGCCTTATCCAGCGCACCCAATCGCATCAGACCATTTTTGTCTTCCAACCACAAGTACTTTTATCCCGGAGATAACGTATTTATGATGGAAGAGGGCACGAAAGAACGTTTCAGATGGAAATTTTATTCGCTGACAATCCTTCTTAATCTGTTTGTTCTGCTGATTGCACTCGCAGTTATTAGTTACGTGATAGCACCTCCTGCCTTCAGGATAGCCCTCCCAATCATTCTCTTGGCAATTGCGGGTATTCTGGGGTTGCATTTCGTCAGAAAGTATCGGGAGGCGCGGAGGTGGCTGGATGAAAATGCCTGAGTGGATCGCGGAGACGACACTGTCACTATGTTGAACCGAGTGCGGCTCGAGATCGAACTGCTTGAGCGCCATATCCTTGTAATGAAAGCTGTTGTTGATCACCAGCCTATAGGGATTATGAAGCTTTCAGAACTTCTGGACCTTCCTTTTCACAGGATCAGGTATTCCCTTCGTGTCCTTGAACAGATGGGCTATATCCGGGCATCACAGGCTGGTGCAGTCGCGACACCAAAGACGAGTGAATTTCTTTCAAGTCTGGAAAAAGAACTTGATGATATGATAAATCTGCTAGAATCAATCCGGGAAATCCCTCCGTCGATCAGAATGACCGACAACTTCTGATGACCAGGTGATGATACCAGTCTGAAAACCCGAGAAAGTTCAGCTGGGCACGGTTACCTTTAAAGCCATCCGGGAAAAATCTATTAGGGCACAACCAGAGCCGCCATAACTCAGTTGGTAGAGTGGCTGGCTGTTAACCAGCATGTCACAGGTTCGAGTCCTGTTGGCGG
>JAJRBP010000303.1 GCA_028679405.1 Methanoregulaceae archaeon
AAGCCTTGTTATTATTTTTTATATATTATAGAGATAATCATCGAGCATTTATCTTTTTTATAATATCTAAAATCGTAAATGAAAGTTTTTTAAATCCAGACCGGCATGAGTGCATCATTGCCATCGTATGAACCAGTGGAAACAAATGGAGGAGTGTGTAATGAAAAGACATAGTCTGATGAAAGCGTACCTGGTCGTCCTGTTGTTCGCCCTTTGTGCGGCAGGGGCGACGGCTGCACCCGTGGCGAATTTCACGGCATCGCCGACTACAGGTATCGCACCGCTCGCGGTCCAGTTTACCGATTTGAGCACGTTCAACGGCACGGCCGTTGTCTGGCAGTGGCAATTCGGAGACGGCTCGCCGAATTCCACGGTACAGAATCCCCTGTATATGTATCCTGCCCCCGGCGTGTACACGGTCAACCTTACGGTCCGCGACCTTGAAGGAGTGAACACGATGTCGCAGGTGAACCTGATCACTGCGACGTACGGGGTTACCTTTACCGCTATCCCGCAGACCGGGTTCGCGCCGCAGAACGTCACATTCCAGGATGCGTCGGTCGGGTCCAACGGAGGGCCGATCATCTTCTGGGACTACCAGTTCGGAGACGGATCTCCGAATGTGAGCGGCACATCGAGTGTCGTGAGCCACATCTATACTGCCCCGGGGACCTACACGGCGAACCTGACGATTACCGACCAGCTGACGCTGCAGGCGACCGGATCTATCGATATTACCGTTCAGGACAATCCGTTCGCGGTGACCCAGACGGTTGTCTACACGAGCCCCAATACGAACCATACAGGTGTAAGGGTGCTTGTGTACTCCGACCAGAACAGGACCTACGCGAACGGGACGATGATGCCCATCGCCGACAACCAGGCACCGCTGGTGGCGCTTAAAAACCTGAACTTCTCGTATACCGGGACCAACAACCACACGGTCTTCTACGATTACCTGCAGAACCAGGGCCCGTGGAACCTCGTGATCTACAACGAAGAGATGTGGGACCCGCCGGGCAGCAACCCGATGACCCGGGTCGCAAACTATACCCCGCTTACCACCTACATCACCGGAGGCGGAAGGGCGATCGTCACGACCGCCAACATGGAAATTTACCCGACCGACCCGCTGTGGACGGCGCTCGGCGTAGTGCTTCCGAACAGGGTGACGGATCCTCTGTACCAGGAGAAGATCAACGGGACGAACGGCAGCGCGTACTTCTGGAACACAGCGTTCATCAACAACAGCTTTGGTCTCTTCGTTACCCCGAACATAATCACGAGTCCCATCCTCTATAACGGTTCGGCACTCCAGTACGACATCAACGGGTATAACATCACCACGAATGCCGGTGGATGGGTCGCGCTGGGGAACACCACGCTGCCCGCGTTCGGCAAAGGGCATATCTCCGTCACGAACTCGAACAGGACCATATTCAACGGCCTGATTCCGGGCTCGATGATCAACCAGCGTGCCAAGAGGATCGATGTCGAACTCTTCGAGAACGAGATCCTGGTAGTTCAGAAATTCACAAAGATCGGCACCATGCGTAATCACAGGTTGTACTTCGATCGGTCAGGCAACGGAGTATTCGGCCTCGGGGACATATCATTCGGCCTTGGCGTGACGGGAGATGTCGGTGTCTCGGGAGACTGGAGCGGCACCGGAAAGACGCGAGTCGGAGTTTTCAGGCCATCGACCAGGTTCTGGTACCTCGACAGGAACGGCGACTTCCTTGCCGACCAGACGGTGAACGGCTTCCTCACGAATATCACGAATGCGTTGCCGGTCACCGGTGACTGGACCGGGAACGGCACGACGAAGATCGGGGTGGTGAACAACACCACGAAGATGTGGTACCTCGACCTCAACAAGAACTTCGTCTTCGACGCAGGTGACGTGAACTTTACCCTGACCGGCTACACGTCCGCTGTCAACGATACACCGGTGACAGGCAACTGGAACGGAACCGCCATAACCAGCTACGGCATGTACCGCGGAGGACAATGGTTCCTCGATACGAACGGCGACCGCGTGGTGGACCTGACATACCCGAACTTCCTGACCAATGCAACCTATATGAACGTCACCGGCGACTGGACAGGGAACGGGACGACCAAGGTTGGATTATCCAGGAACGGCCAGTGGTGGCTGGATGCAAACAAGAACGGGGTATTCGATCCTGCCGGCGACATCTATTACGCCAATTTCCTGACCAACCTGACCACCGGAACACTCAGGAACGTGACAGGAAACTGGTAACCCGGTTCCCTCTTTTTTTTTAATCCGGACTTGCACGTTGAATGAGGTGCAAAGGGAACCTTCAACAGTGGCTGCGTGAATGAGAGTGAGTGATGAAGTATTTTCCCACACCTGATGAGAAGATCCGGCTGTCTGAAGTGAACAGGGCGGTCGAGGCGGCTTTCTCAGAACACGGCCTTGGGAACGTGCAGATGCCGCCCAAGGTCTACGTTACATTCCCCCACGGGGACTTCCGGACGATGCCCGCTTATCTCCCGGCCCAGCATATCGCCGGGGTGAAGGTGGTGAATGTCCACCCCGCGAACCCGAAACGGGATCTCCCGACGGTCATGTCCCTCACCATCATCCTCGATGTCGATACCGGGAGGCCGGAGGCGATCCTCAACTCGACGAGGCTCACCGACCTCCGGACAGGAGCCGGCGGGGCAGTGGCGGCAAAGTATCTCTCCCCGAAGAAGGATGTGACACTCGGGCTTATCGGGAGCGGGCGACAGGCCGCGGCACAGGTGGAAGCGATCGCCCTTGAGCTCAACGTTACGGGCGTGCGGGTGTGGAGCAGGCGTGAGGAGCACTCGGAGGCGATATGCAAAAGGTTCCCGGGCCTCGACTGCAAAGCGGTCTCGATCGAGAAAGCATGCGATTGCGATATTCTCGTGACCACGACACCTTCAAGGAATCCGATTGTTATGAACGAGTGGATCCACGAGGGGATGCATATCAACGCGATCGGAGCGGATGCACCCGGAAAAGAAGAGCTCGACCCCGCAATCCTCCGTCGTGCACTGGTCTTTGTCGACGACCCGGCCCAGGCGGTCCATTCGGGGGAGATTAACGTGCCCGTCAGCAGGGGGCTCTATTCACCAGGGGAGATAGCCGGCACCCTGGGAGAGGTGGTTCTTGGGAAGAAACGCCGCAATTCGAAGGACCAGATTACTGTTTTCGACTCTACCGGGCTTGGCATACAGGACCTGGCAATTGCCGATATCGCAATGAGGGATGCGGAGTCCATCGATCTCCCATTCCCTTAGAGGATAGTATCCGGTTACTTTTCAGGCTCAGGGGAAGCAGCCGGACCCTTGCTGTATTTTTTCCAGATGCTCTCGCGGAAGACCGGACCGCTGTTATAGGTGCAGAAGGGGATGAGGGTCATATCCGGGGTCGCATAATGGATACAACACCGCTGCACCCGTGCGAGGTCGTAATTATACCGGTCCATGAAATGCATGGTCCCTATGAAGAGTGAATTCCAGTGGAAGTCACGTAACGAAGCAAAGTCGTGGCGGAGGATCGTCTTTCCAAGAATCTTCCAGAGGTCGACCCCCTCCGGCCGGTCCTTGTGGATCGTTGCACGCATCTCGCGGATGCCCCGGATGAGGGCGAGGTATTTCCTGACCTTGCCCCCCTGCCTCATCTGCTCGGCCGTCCTCTCGAGGGCGGCAAAGAATCCCTCCACATCCACAAGACGGTTGATAGGGACAAGCCCGTCCTTCGCGACAAATACGTACGTGGCGGCCCCACAGTGCTGGTGTGCAGTGAACCTGATCTGCGGCTTACCTGTATATGCCTCTATCAGGTCCGAGAACGGGACCACACACGGCACTGGATAAAAATCGTCCTTTTTGATGGCCCCGGATGTCTGGGTTTCGATATCTTCCACAATCTCGGGGATGGTGATGCGCTCCCGACGCACATCGTCGGCACTGGCAGCCCCTGTAAAGGCGATTGGCTGGAAATTTATGCCGCGTATCACCGAGATGTGATCTGCCGCAAACCTTATGATATTCCCTATCTGGTCGTCGTTCCTGCCCTTGATCATCGTCGGGACGAGTACAACTCCGATACCGGCCTTATCGCAATTTTCGATCGCCCTCTCATCGATAGCCAGCTTCGAGTTGGTCTCCCTGGTCACTCCGTCGAAGTGAAGGTATACTGTCGAGAGGCCTTCAGCCTTGAGGCGCATGGCGTATGCCGGGTCCTTCGAGAGCTTGATCCCGTTCGTTGCGATCTGTACCTGCTGGAACCCCATCTCCTTTGCCTTCCTGATTATCAGGGGAAGATCTTCCCGCAGGGTAGGTTCTCCCCCGGAAAACTGGACTGCAGGAGCCGGGACCGGTTTCTCGTCCCGCAGCACCTGCAGCATCCCGACCACCTGGTCGAAATCAGGCTCGTACACAAAGCCGCATGCACGGGCATTCGCGAAGCAGAAATCGCAGTCGAGGTTGCACCGGTTGGTGAGGTCGATGTTTGCGAGGAGGGTGCCCGAGCGGTGGTTCGCGCATAGTCCGCACCCTGTGGGGCAGCATTCCGGCGGTTTGGAGGACTGGGGGTTCTCCACACCCCTCCCAATCGATTCGAACCGCTCGAACCTGGAGTACATACCTGCATCAGCCCAGTAGAGGTCGCGGAATGATCCGTGCTCGGGGCAGGCCCGTTCGAGCCATACCTTGCCGGCATCTTCAGTGATCTCGGCCTCGACGACGCGGTTGCATACAGGGCAGAGACTTCTCGTCTTCTTCAGGAGCATGATGACATCACCGGAACGATTCGCACAGGCACGATTCTTGTGCCTCAGATACCTTAATACTACTATCTGCTCTTTAATAGAGGTATTGGAGTGCAGGTACCATTAGCATTGAAGATCTCGGTCTGACCTTCATTTCTGCGTTGTGGATCATGCTGCCCGCGTATATTCCAAATCCGGCTGCCGCCCTGTTCGGCGGCGGAACACCCATCGACATGGGGCGGAGCTGTCGCGACGGGTACAGGGTCTTTGGGGACGGGAAGACATGGAGGGGCCTGATTCTTGGGGTACTTGCGGGTATCCTTACGGGGCTTGTCATGATATGGGCCAGGGAGTTTTACGGATTATCGTTCCTCCCCTCATTAACTCCCCTGGTCGTATTCCTCCTTTCTTTGGGTGCCCTTCTCGGAGACCTCGTGAAGAGCTACTTCAAGCGGAGGTTAGGGAAATCGCCTGGTGACAAATGGCCGGTCGCCGACCAGTACGACCTTGTTGCCGGTGCGTTTCTCATGGTCGCCCTGTTCGATCCGGCCTGGATCATGGGAGCCCTGAACGCGTGGATTCTCCTGACGATTCTCATCGTTACCCCTGTCCTTCACCGGTTCGTGAACTACATCGGTTTCTGGGTGGGGGTGAAGAAGGTACCATGGTGAACCGGATTGCCATTGCACTCAGGGAGAAAGGGGCAGTCGTTTACGGAGATTTCGTGCTTGCATCGGGGGCCAGGAGCACGTATTACATCGACATCAAGACCGCCCTCACCGATCCCGGCATCCTCGGCATGATCGGACAGGAAATTTCGACCCGGCACAAAGGCTTCGAAGCGGTAGCGGGCGTAGCGGTCGGGGGGATTCCTATCGCGGTATCGGTAAGCCTGGCAAGCGGGAAGCCGTACGTCATAATAAGGAAAGAGGAGAAAAGCCACGGAAGGAACGGCATGGTCATCGGCAATCCCTCCGGTCTTGGGATCCTTCTTGTCGAGGACGTCACGACATCGGGAGGTTCGTCCCTGTATGGTGTCCGGACCCTCCGGGAGGCCGGCGCAAAAGTCGACACCGTGGTTACCGTCGTGGACAGGGAGCAGGGAGCAGCCGCACTCCTCGGCACCCACGGGATCACCCTCGCCCCGCTGGCAAAGGCCGATGAACTCCTGAAAGAATAGGGAATATTTTTACATCTTCGTCCGAATACCATGACTATGAAGATCCTGGTTGTAGGTGGCGGCGGCAGGGAACATGCCATCGCCAGGGCACTCTCCTGCAACAAAGACGTTTCGCTCTTCTCGGTAATGTCGAGAAGAAACCCGGGTATCGCTCCTCTTGCCGAAAGGGTTCTCCTGGAGAGCGAGACAGGGGTCGGGCGGATTGCAGAGTTTGCGGCCGCCCACTGCGTTGACTACGCGTTCATCGGGCCGGAAGCTCCACTTGAGGCCGGGATCGCCGACGCCCTCGAAGCCAGGGGGATAGCGTGCATCGGCCCGGTCCGCCTCGCCGCACGGCTGGAGACGGACAAGGCTTTCTGCAGGGAGATGATGAGCCGCAACGGGATCGCGGGATGTCCCAGGTACCGCATCTTCCACGACGCAAGGGATGCAGGGGAATTCATCAGGTCCTTCGGGGGAGACCTCGCCATAAAACCGATCGGCCTTACCGGCGGAAAAGGGGTCAGGATAATGGGAGAACACCTCGATGCCGAGGGTGCGATCAGGTACGTGAATACCCTTTCCGGCGGGGTCGTCCTCGAGGAACGGCTGATCGGGGAGGAATTCACTCTCCAGGCCTTCGTCGACGGCACCCATCTCGTCCCGATGCCTCTTGTCCAGGACCATAAAAGAGCCTTCGAGGAAGATACGGGGCCGAATACGGGCGGCATGGGCTCGTACAGCATGGAGGACCATTCGCTTCCGTTCGTCAGCGGGGAGGACCGGGCCCGGGCATTCCATATCATGGAGAATGTCGTGGCGGTCATGGAGGAGGCCGGACACCCGTACAGGGGGATCCTCTACGGCCAGTTCATGAATACCAGGACAGGGCCGATGGTGATTGAGTTCAACGCGAGGTTCGGGGACCCGGAAGCGATGAACGTGATCCCTCTTCTCGGGACTGATCTTTCCGAGGTCGTCCGGATGATGGCCG
>JAJRBP010000226.1 GCA_028679405.1 Methanoregulaceae archaeon
ACAGCCGATCGGGCAGGGTTTCGGGCCAGGGGATGAGCACCCGCCAGTCCGGCGAATGACAGAAATCTCCCTAAGGGCCAGGGATATCATGCTGCACCGGCAGGGTTTGCGGATAACAGAAGTATCCCTAAGGGCCAAGGATATCATGTAGCACCGGCAGGGTTTGCGGATAACAGAAATCTCCCTAAGGGCCCGGGGATTCCCCGGAAAAACGAAACGCCTCTTCCGGGACGAGGATCTCGAACCGCCCTCCCTCCCCGGGCCCTCCGGTCTCCCTGATTGTCATATCAGTAAGTGAGAGGATCTCCCGTGCAAGGAAGAGACCGAGTCCCTGGTCGCTCTTCGCCGGTCTTTCAAAGATTTTTTCCTTCTCTTCAGGGGACACGGGCATCCCGTCGTCCTCTATGACGATCACGAGATTTTTGTCCTCGCGCCGGTATGTCCCCCGGATCCAGGTTGCAGGTGCCCTGTCCCTGAGGGCGTGGGTAAAGATAGCAAGGAATGCATTTTCCAGCAGGGCGTCTGCATACAGTTCAATTCCCTGGAATGCAAAATCCGTCCTGGTACTCAGGGTATCGACGTGGGACAGAGCGTAGAGGACTACCTGGTTCAGGCTCTGCCACACCGGAGGCACGGCTCCCATATCCCGGTACTGTTTTGCATACATGAGCTGGAACTGGATTTTTCCTGCCATCTCCGTTGCTCTCCCGATATAAGACCGGAGTTGCGGGTCTTCAGTCCCTGAGTCGATGATGTTCAGGTATCCCTGCAGCCCAAACATCTTGCTACGGACATCATCGAGGATAACGGAATCAAGGACAGTGATCTTCCTGGTTGCCATCGCCAGTGCTGTCTCGATCTTCTTATGCTCAGTCGTATCCACGGTCAGTACTGCGACCTGCACGACATCGCCGCCCTTGTCGGTGACCGGGTACCCGGAAACAAAGTAATGCCTCCCGTTTCTTTTCTCTTCGAACAGGATGCTCCTTTTCGTTTTTAACACCTCGGTAAGATTTCTCCCGGAAAATAACCACCCGTCGGGATAGATCTCCCCGAGTTTTAAACCAGAGAGACTCTCTGGCGACATGTTCATTTCTTTCGAGACTGCCTTGTTTGCGAGGAGGACGGTACCATCGGATGAGAGGAGCATTGCCGGATCGTGAAGGGCATCGATGAATGCCCGAAGTCGGTCTTCGCTGATCAACAGGGCCTCCTGCTTGGAGAGGATAACGCTCTCGAGCTGTGCCAGTTCATCGTTCCCGGAGAGGACTGCAGGCGGGGTCCGAGGGTTGCCGGAACCGGCACCGGGACCAAGATTTGCGACCTGGTCAGTAAGCTTCTGGACCCGCCTGAGCACGAGCCGGTCGAGGATGAAGATCAGGGACAGGATAGTGATGAAGGCAAAGACCGTGTAACCGGCCAGCATCATGAGGACGACTCCCATACCCTCGGTGTGGAGATCCCGGGGAATCTCGACGCCGAGAAGCACGTTTCTTCCATTCAAATCGGTGAGACGCATGTAACCGGTGAGGTTCGACCCTCCCGGATTGATCTTCACTACCTCCCGGCCAATATCCGGCAAATCGAGGAGAGCGCGCTGTTCGCCATCCGATACCCCGTCACCAATCCAGTAGGAGGTGACCGGGTTTCCGATAATGCGCGAGATCTCGTCCAACTGCCCGTAGTTGAGGTACCTGCCCATAATGAGAGTCCCGGCAGCCTCACCCTCCGCATTGTTGTTCAGGATGGGTGCGAACGCAAGTATTGCGGGCCCTTCAGGGAGAAGGACCAGACCCGAACCGCTTTCAGGTCCGGTATAATTCGTGACTGCCGGATTCGACCGGACGGCCTGGAATACCTCTTCGGGTACCGGACCGGGTTCCCCCCCGTCCGGTGGGAATCTCACGGAATGGAGAACCGACCCGGACCTGTCCAGCAGGACCACAAGGTGGACGTTCAGGGGGGCCATCGAATCGGGGCGGATATTGTCGGCTATGAAGTCAGGGTTTCCGCCGGTCGCATAGAGGTAAGGATCGTCCCACCATGCCCAGTCCCTGACCGTTCCCTCGAGCAGGTTTTCTTCGTTCACGAAGGCGTAACGGACCTGGGAGATCCTCTGTTCGGCCTGGTGAGATTCCAGTTCGTTCAGGCCCCCTATCGCAATGGTAAAAGCTAACGCTACGAAGAAAACGAAAAAAATGATGAATGTAACCCCGAGAATGAGGTTCGTCTTATTCCGGAGATTAATAAAATTCACCCTTCTTGATTTCTGTTCATAATTTCATGACTTACTTCTATACCAACTGGTCGATCGGGGCATACCATTTTCATTAAAATAATGTGATCTCATTCCTTTTATCAATTCACGATCTCATGGGTCCCCCGCCAGTTTACCTGATCCGGATTACCATGCCGGCATGTGAACCTGTCATCTAACAGGAACACCATGTCCCGGGGGATTCCCAGCCTGAAATCCCTGTGGACCGGTTCAATGCAACATTCCTTAAATCCCCGGAGAGATACATACCGGACAGATACTCTCATGCCGGAAGAAAAGGACGAGCATATCATTGAAGCGATCGGCAGGTGCCGCGTTGTTATCAGGAAAGGAATTGTCGTAGAAGTCGGGGAGAGGAAGATCGATACATGTCCCCTTGCGAAACGTTTCGCCCACCCTGTCCCTGAGATCACGAAAGAGGCGGTGAAGGCAAACATCGAGCACCGGATAAAAGCTTTCGGCATGTGCACCCCCGGAAGGGAGGTACTGGATACAAGGGAATTCGTCGGGTTCGGCGCGTCCGAGATCCTCAGTTCCGCTCTCCGGAGCGGGACGATCGACGCGGTCGTCCTTGCCTGCGACGGTGCCGGGACGGTAATCGTGACCAGCCCTGCTCTCATGCAGGGTATCGGCGGGAGAATGTCAGGACTCGTAAAGACGGTCCCTTATCCGGAGGTAATCGACAGGATCGAGGAGAGCGGGGGGATCGTGATCGACAAGGTACACGCGCGACTTGACCAGGAAGCCGGTGTCCGGCTGGCATATGAGCGCGGGTTCGGGAAGGTGGCGGTGACGGTTGCGCTGCCTGCAGAGGCAGAAAAGATAAGGATTCAGTATCCTGATACCCTGGTCTTCGGGGTCCATGTCACCGGCCTTACGGCGCACGAAGCCGGGGTGCTCGCCAGCGCGTCCGACCTGGTGACCTCGTGTGCCTCAAAGACTCTGCGGGACGTTGCCGGCCGGAATGCTCTGGTGCAGGCGGGGACTGCAATCCCGATATTCGCTATGACGCAAAAAGGAAAAGACATCATCCTTGAAAAAATCAGCCGGAGCAGGGAACAGGTGCTGATCAAGACCATGAGGCTGCCTGCACTCGGGGACCAGCAGCCCGACCCGCTCGTCTGAACACCATCCCACATCCGGTTTTTTTGCATGTCGCCTCCGGGACCGTGTGCCGGAAGATGACATCGCTCTTTCCTGGTCTGATGGACAGGTCCGGGAACAGGAATTATCCTTCGGAAAAGCGTCGCAACCGGAGATGCCGTTTCTGCACTTCTCTTCCGGGAGATTTTTCACCCGGTGGGATCGCTTGTATTGATCATACCTGTGGTCGATCGAGGAGCCGGTGCCTTCGCGATCCTCGTGACCGGCCGGTCGTTTGAACGGAGGCGGGGTGCCGGGCATCGGCCCCATACATTTATGAACTCCCTGCGGGATCACTCATTCAGGTTCAGGAGTATTGACATGGTCCATGGAACCGGCACCCGGATTCCGGTCGTTGTCCTGCTTATCCTCCTGACGGTAGTGATGTCAGGCATCGCGGCAGGATCGCCGGAAGAAGGAGCATCGATCCAGGCTTCTTCGCAGGCATTGGAGTCTGAAAACATCCAGGGGACTGGTCTGGAAAATACGAGTGTTTCTGATGGGGTATCTTTCGTACGCCTGTGGAACCGGTTGTATGGAGGGGACCGCGATGACGTGCTTTCCACTGTCCGGAAGACACCGGATGGCGGCTTTGCTGCGATCGGATATACCGGTTCAGGCTATGGACAGGTTACCGGGAACCACGGACTGCACGATATCTGGGTGGTGAGGATGCGCAGCGATGGCACGATGATGTGGGGGAGGTGTTACGGCGGGAGTTCTTACGATTATGGGTCGGACATCGCCCTGGCACGGGACGGCGGCTTCGTGATCGCCGGGTATACCATGTCCGACGATGGCCAGGCAGCGGTGAATCATGGGGGTTTTGATATCTGGGTTGCCAGGATCGGCCCGGGTGGAACTATTGTATGGAAGAGGACGATAGGCGGACCTGGAGACGACGTCCCCTCCGCGGTCATCGAGGATTCAGACGGCAATTTCGTTATCTATGGCGAGACGAAATCGAATATTTTTGGGAATCACGGGAACAGCGACCTTTTCGTGATCAAGCTCTCGAAGAGCGGGTCGATCCTGTGGAAGAAATGTTTCGGGGGGACGTCCTGGGAATACAGCCCGTGCGGAAAGATCCTGCAGCGCCAGAACGGGAACTATGTGTTCATTGGGACGACCTCATCGACGGGGGGTCAGGTCGACGGGTTCCATGGGGCAACGGACATCTGGATGGGAGAAGTGAGCCGTACGGGGAACCTGGTCTGGCAGCACTGTTTCGGGGGGACAGGGTATGACGGGGGCCGTGGCCTCGCCCTCGATAAGACCCTGGATAAGGGGATCGTATTCGGTGGATATTCCTCCTCGGACGACGGCGATGTAAAAGCGAATCCTGGGAACTCCCTCTGGGTCGTGAAACTCGATGTTTCCAGGAATATCACCTGGCAACGCTGCATCCCCGGAGTTGATATCTACGATATCGCACAGGTATCGGGAGGCCAGTATATCCTCGCGGGGGCAGGGTGCCCTGCTCCAGGCGGTGGGTGCATGAAGGGCGGGACAGACGGACTGATGATCAATCTTGGAAAATTCGGGGTAGTCAAAGCGAAACGGTGTCTCGGGGGGTCCGGCACCGATCTCGTGCAGTCCGTCGTTCCGCTGAATAACGGGGAGTTCGTCGTCGCAGGAACCACGGATTCAACAGATGGATATGGGACGGGGAATCACGGCTGGCGGGACGCCTGGATCATGAAATGGCGGATTCAACCGGCCTGAGTTTTTCCTTCTTCTGACCGGTGCCGCCGGGAACTTTTTTCCGGAAACCGGACTTGCAGAACGGGGGGACGATCTTTATGAACTCTTTTATTCAGTTGCGGGAACCGTCCCCGGACAAAATCGATGCGAGCAGATTAAACCCCGGTTAATTTACGAATGATCCCGCCGGAAAGACACATCCGGGTTACGGTCCACCGCTTCTCCGGACTGTTCCCCCTATCGCTTCTGCCGTCTCATCAAAGCAACAGCAGCCTGGCCGATGAACGCTTCGACAAGCTCCCTGTTCTCGAGAGCCTCGCCTTTCCTGATCCCGATCCCCACCGACCCGATAATCTCCCCCCGGTGGACGAAACCCATCGCGTAGCTCCGCCCGAAATTGATCTTCTCCTCAATCAGACTGCAGACATCTTCCGGTACCTGCCTCGACAGGAGATGGTAAAGACCCGGACCTTCGATCAGTCTTTTTTTAGACAGGATCGACTGTATGTCGACGACGCTCCCCATGGGAAATGTCATCCCTACAGGATTGACGCCAATTTCTCCTGAATATTCGAGGATATCAGGAGGGGCGGCAAGGTACCTGATCATCGTCGTCTTCCTTGCCATATCGAACGAGGTGACCGCTACAAAACAGCAGGGGAGGAGCCCGTACACCTTTTCCGCAATGTAACGATAGATATCCTCCTCTTCCCCCATGTCCACCAGTTCCATGGCGGTCCGGGTAAGAAATTCCATCTGCCTGATATGCTGTTCTTCGTTATTCCGGAGCTCTTTGCGGGCGTAGCGCCGGAGAAGTGCAACCGAGGCCTGGTTGATGAAAGCTTCCAGGAGTTCTATATTCTCGATCCTGGCCCCTTTTTTCATTTTCACCAGGACATTCCCGAAAACCCCCCCGCGACAGGTGAATCCCATGACGTAGGTCTTTTTATCCACCTTGAGACGTTCCTCGACGCGGTCGCAGAGTTCTTCCGGGTACTGCTGGAAGAGTATGTGATAGAAAGACGGGCCTTCTACCAGTCCCTGCATCCGCAACAGGCTGTCGGCCATGGGTTCAACCCTGAAAGGAAATGACATTTCCTCCAGATGCGGGTTAAACTCGGCCTGTACGATATCGATATCTCCCTTATCTGCAGCTATCGCCCTGACAGAGAGTTCCTGGGATTCCGTATCATAGGAGTTGATCGTCACGATTGAATCCGGGAGAATCTTCCGGACCTGCTCGGCTATGAACCGGTAGATGTTGTCGTCGTCCGCAAGGTCCACGAACCGGATCGCGGTCCGGGCCAGGAATTCCATGTTCTTCACGTACTTCTTCCGCTCGGTGATATCCTCGAGCACTATGGTGAGCCCGGTCCCGCCACCCTCGAACATCGTAGGGATCACTTCCATCTGATAATAGAGCTCGTCCTTTCCCCGCACGTAACTGACATCGGTGATGACCTGCTCCTTACCGGTCGAGCGGATGATCGCGAGCGCTTCGGGAGAGGATACGATCGGAAGCTCTGTATCCTCTATACTCATGCCGAGCAGATCCTGTTTCGTGAACCCGGCAAACTTGAGGTACTGGCTGTTCCCCTGGATGACAGTCAGGTCCGTATCAACGACGAGGATCATATTCTTTGTAAAGCAGAGGAATGCGGACAGCGGGACTCGTTGCGTGAGCGAATATACCTTTGCGGTCCCTATAGCCCGCAGGTCGACCCTTCCTTCGGCATGGAGGATTTCCAGGTGTTTCGCAGCCGAATTGCGGTTGTATCCAAGGTTCTTCGAGATGTCGCTCACGGTCAGGCCCATCGGGTTGACCTTGAGCAACTCGAG
>JAJRBP010000137.1 GCA_028679405.1 Methanoregulaceae archaeon
GCAGCGAGTGCTCCCGCATCACCCGTGCACAGGCTGCGATCTCCCCGGTCGTTTCGCCCTTCATACTCATGGCGGTGATGAAAGCGGCGATCTGGGCATCGGTTGCATTCCCGGTCATGATCTCCTCCATTACCGCCTCTGCTTCCGCTGACGTCAGGTTCTTCCTTGCGGAGAGTTTTCCGATCGCCTCCCTGATCATGCAGGCACCCTTCCGGGAGAGGCTAGGAAATTCCTGATTATGCCCTCCCCGTCCGGCGAGAGGATACTCTCGGGGTGGAACTGGACACCGGTTACCGGGTACGTCCTGTGCCTGAGTCCCATGATGTACCCGTCCTCGCGGCTTCGTGCCGCGACTGCCAGTTCGTGCGGGAGAGAGGCCTCATCGGCCACCAGCGAGTGGTATCTGGTCGCGGTGAACGGGTTCCTGACCCCCTGGAAAATCCCAAGCCCGTCATGACGGATGGTCGAGGTCTTGCCATGCATCAGGTGGCCTGCGCGGGATACGCTCCCCCCGTATGCAACACAGATGGCCTGGTGGCCCAGGCAGACGCCAAGGGTGGGGACCCTCAGGCTCAGTGTCCTCAGCACGTCGAGGCAGAGCCCGGAGTCCTCCGGCCGTCCCGGTCCGGGCGAGAGGATGACCCGGTCCCAGCCGGCCTTCTCTACCACCTCCAGGGGAGTGTCATTTGTCACCACCACGGGCTCGGCCCCGAGTTTTCCCACCATCTGGTAGAGGTTGAAGGTAAAACTGTCGTAACAGTCGACGATCAGCACTCTCATCGCAGGTCACCTCCCCCTGCCGCCCGGATCGCACGGATCATCGCAGCAGCCTTGTTTTCCGTCTCTGCCCACTCGTTCTCGGGAACTGAATCTGCAACAATTCCCGCACCCACCCGGGTGAACGCAAACGGGCCCTCGGTGATGATCGTCCGGATCGCGATCGCAAACTCGAGCGTCCTGTTAAAACCGATGTACCCGACCGCCCCTGCATAGAGACCCCGCCGGTCTCCTTCGAGGTCCCTGATAATCTCCATCGCACGAAGCTTCGGGGCGCCGGACACCGTTCCTGCCGGGAAACAGGAGACGAACGCATCGTAACAGTCGAGGTTTCCCCGGAGGGTCCCTGAGACGGTAGAGACGATGTGCTGGACGTGGGAGAACTTCTCGACCTCCATCAGCCCGTCGACCCGGACGGACCCGAACGTGGCCACCCTCCCGATATCGTTCCGCGCAAGGTCGACGAGCATGATGTGTTCTGCACGTTCTTTCTCGTCGGCGAGCAGCTCCTGTGCAAGACGGGCGTCTTCGGCCGGATCGCTCCCCCTCGGCCGGGTCCCTGCGATGGGGACCGTAGTGACCTTTCCGCCCTCGACCCGGACGAGCATCTCCGGGCTCGCCCCGATTATGGTACGGGCACCAAAATCCAGGTAGTACATGTACGGGCTCGGGTTTATGGTCCGGAGGGCCCGGTATATCGAGAAAGGATCCCCCTCGAAGGGACAACTGATCTCCCTCGAGAGCACCGCCTGAAATATATCCCCTGCAGCGATGAATTCCTTGGCTGACCTTACCGCGTCCTCGAACGCCTCCCGGTCCCCCGGCCGGATATCCCCGACCTTTACCGGAGCGCTCTCCGCTGGTCCCGAGGGTTCCCGGCAGAGCTCGTCGAGCCTCGATCCCATCCGGTCTATCCGCTCGCGGCATGCACGATATTCCGCGGCCGGGTCCGATTCGTGCATCAGGAGGGGGCTGTCGAAGATATAGATCTTCCGGCAGACGTGGTCGAATACGATGCTGTCCGTGGTCATGATGAACTGTGAAACAGGCAGCTTTCCAGGCTCCTCCGTCTTCAGGGACGGGCACAGGTCATTCACGAGGTCGTAGGCGAAGTACCCCACGACCCCGCCGAAATACCGGGGCGCACGGAGATTTACCATCCTGAACCGGGAAAGGATATCCCTGATCTGGTCGACGGCCGTTTTCCCCCTCGGGGAGCTTGCGATGGAGACGAAACGCTCGTCGCCGGTAACTGCGGGCTCGTCTCCGAGGGTTATCAGGAGCCGCGGGTTGAGACCGATGTACGAGTACCTTGCGATCTTCTCCCCCCCGTCGAGGGACTCAAGGAGAAAACCATTCTCTGACCGGAGCCCGAGGTAGGTATCCAGGGGCGAGATCGGCGGCAGTTCCCGCTCGAGGCAGAGCGGTATGATCAGCGGTCGCTCCTGGTGCTGGGCGATCGCACAAAACTCATCGGCAGAAATATTCAGCCGAGTACCTTCTGGCCCGCGGCCGGTCCCCATTCCACCGGCATCCCCTCCGTTTCTTTTTCTTTGGTAAGTGACATCTTTCCTGATCCTTCCTTGGATCCTTATGGATCTTTAATGAATATTTATGGTTAAAATTGTATAATTAAATACATTGTGGTATCTCAATAAACATTCTTGTGGAAAGACGTAGTCGTGGGGTGTCCTGCCGGGCGATTCTTTTATCCAGGTTGCAGGAGGAAAGGGATTCTGGGAACTTTGCCAGATTCATGAAGAGCGAACTTGTCGTCGAATGGAGGCATCCTCCCGGAATGGACGAGCCCCCGATCCGGTTTGAGGAGACGGGAAAAGGAATTTTCGTACTCCTTGACGAGATCAGGCCAGTCCTTGAAGCGGACGGGATCCGGTACCGGTTCATGGGGAAGGTGGTGGATTCGGCAGAACCGGCCCTCCTCTTCAACGGCCGGCGGATTGAGGTACTTCTTGCGGATGTCGCGGGCTCGCAATATCTCTGTTCGGGGAGAAGGTGTGACCCTGGTCCGGAGATGTATTTCAGCCATACGACTGAGGGCGACCGGGAGGTACTTATCGTCCCCGAGATGCTTGTAAGAAAGGCCGTTCTCCTTGCCCTTGAAGATGAGTGAAGGTCCTGGAATGCCGTTCAATATCTCAGGCCTCTGCCTCCGAAATACCGGTTCCTTCGGGAGACATTCCGGGCGCAGCCACTGCAGGTGGCGAACGTATATGACCTCTTCAACAAAATCGTTTCTTAACGAAAGTCGGAGATACTATCCGGAAGTGTTCGATGCGGCTGAACTCCTGTCCAAAGCGATACAACTACGAGACACAACGCGCAGTTCCCCCCGAGGAGACCCTCGCCAGGGTCGAGGACCTCCTCCCGCGCGCAGGCATTACACGGGTTGCAGACATCACAGGTCTCGACCGGATCGGGATCCCGGTCTTCTCGAGCATCAGGCCCACAGCCCGGGCCGGGGCGATCACCGTGTACAACGGGAAAGGCGCCACACCGACTGAGGCAAAGGTTTCAGCGATGATGGAGGGGATCGAGCGGTGTTCGGCCGAGTTCAGGGAGGAGGACAACCTTCTCGTGGCAGATTACCCGGGGTTTCTGAAGGTCGGGGAGCCGGCCCTTGACCCACAAGACCTCATCCTCCCGAAGGATGCAGATCCTTCCCTCCAGATCCCCTGGGTGACCGGGTATGATCTTTCGAACGACCGGGAAGTCATGGTCCCCGCACATGCGGTCTACCACCCGCTGCCACGCCTGTTTGCCCCCCTTTTCCGGACGAACACGAACGGCCTTGCGTCCGGGAATACCGTCGAGGAGGCGATATTCCACGGGCTTATGGAAGTGATCGAGCGCGACGCGTGGTCTCTTGCAGAGGTGACCAGGTACACCGGCCCGAGACTCGTCAACATCAGTGATCCCATCGGGAACGGGCTCATGCAGAAGTTTCGGGACGCGGGGGTCGAGGTCGGGCTCAAGGACCTCACGAGCGATATCGCCGTGCCCACTTTCGCGGCGGTATCCGATGATACCCTCCTGAAAGACCCCGCACTGCTCACCATTGGGATCGGAACACACACGAACCCGGGGGTCACCCTTCTCCGCGCCCTCACCGAGGTCGCCCAGAGCAGGCTCACCCAGATCCACGGGGCCCGGGAGGATACGAATGTCGCCGATTTCAGGAAGAAGATCGGGTACGAGCGGACGAAGCGGATGAACAAGTACTGGTTCGAGAGCGAGAGCGAGGTGGACTTCACCGGTATCGGTTCGAAGGATACCGATGATTTCAGGGACGATATCCTCGCGGTCATCGGACTCCTGAAAAAAGCAGGCCTGGACCGGGTGATCGTGGCCGACCTCACCAGGCCCGAGCTCGGGGTCCCGGTGGTAAGGGTCATCGTCCCCGGTCTCGAGGTCTATGCGATGGACCAGGAGAGGATCGGAGCAAGGTGCAATGCTGCAAGGGATCGTCGTCTTTCTCGGTCCAAGTCTCGCTGAATCCGAGGCGCGGCTGATACTCGATGCCAGTTACCGCCCGCCGGCTGCACGGGGTGACGTGCTCCGGGCTGCACGGGAGGGTGCGGAGATCATCTGCCTGATAGACGGGGTATTCTTCCAGGAGTGCTCGGTGGCGCACCGGGAGGTCCTCGAGGCTGTCCGGGAAGGGGCCCGGGTCATCGGCGCTTCGAGCATGGGAGCCCTCAGGGCGGCCGAGCTCGACGGTCTCGGGATGGAGGGCGTCGGAGAGATATACAGGATGTACCGGGACGGGGAGATCGTCTCGGACGACGAGGTCGCCCTCATCTTCGACCCCGAAACGTTCGTCCAGTTATCAGAGCCCCTGGTCAATATCAGGTGCACCCTGTCCAGGGCAGTAAACGAGTCCGTGATCGATCCCGTTTCCGCCTCGATACTCCTCGACTGCGCACGCTCGCTGTATTTTCCGGAACGGACGTACGAGTCCGTCCTGGAACGTGCCAGGGAGAAGCTTGACCCCTCTGTGTCCGAAGCTTTTTCCAGGTTCATCGATCGAGGCAGGGTCGACCAGAAGCGTGAGGATGCCATCCTCGCCCTCAGGCGGGTCCGGGCAATCGCAGGTATTTAACCAGCCTGATTTTCACGGTTCAGGAGCGGCGAGGCTGTCCGGGATGACGAACAGCACGAAGCTGGTGACGAGCATCGTCAGACCGGCTTCAGGGAGGAGGTCCGGGGCGACATCTGCATAGAGGTCCAGGAAAGAGGTTCCGCTCTCCATGCCCGAGAAGATCCACGCATATAGAGGCAGGGTCAGCAGGTAATAAAAAGCCAGGACCGAAATCGACCATACCGCTATCCGGACCGGTCTCCCGAGTCCTTTCGATTTCGCATAGTCCCAGAGCACGATATACCAGACTCCGGTAAGAAAGCCGGACAGGACATGAACCGGGATATTCACCTCGGGCATGAACCCGAGTCCCCCGATAAGACCGGTCAGGGCGCCTCCGGCCGGACCGCCGAGGGCAGCTCCAAGGGAGACGAAGATCTCGCTCGCATCAGAAAAGACTCCTGGTCCGATCGGGACCATCAGGCCGGTCCTTGCGAGGGCAAATGAGGCTATTCCGAGAGCCGCCGAGATTACGAGCCTCTGCCAGGAGAATGCGAGGTCGATAATCCGGTCACTGAGGCTTCCCAAGATCCGGGCCCTCCTGGTTCGTCGACCGGTGATGGATCAGCGTTTCTCCTCCGACTAAAGTCATTTACGAAAGGTTCTTTTCGACCTTTACTCTCAAAAACACATCGCGGGAGGTCACGAGGCGGCACGAGGATGGAGAACCCTCATAAAATTCTTCGTATGACCTCTTTTCCGAAACGATGGAGAGTTCTTTGGAAGCGCAGGTAACACTTGTCTTACAGGGAGGATCTTCTCTGTCCGGTTAAGGTAGTACTCGTTGGAAACCTGTGCTGCCTGCGGAGGAATCCCCCTCCTGCTCACGATGCCGGATAATACCCGCAGGAACCGGGGAATAAAGTGGGAGAAGCCTGGAGCGCCGGGATGCGGTGAAATGAGACCGGGGAAACGGATATTCGTTCGGGGAGGAGACCCGGCCCCTGTAACCGGCGGTCTTTTCGCTTCATATGGGAACCATTCACCATGGATGACAGGGAAGTGGTGACGTATTGCGGTCTCTGCTGCCTCGATTGCCACGGATATTCCGGCAGGATCGCCGACCTGGCCCGTGACCTCCGGAAGGAGCTCCGGGCGGCGAAGTACGACAAGTTCGCAGCAGTAATTTCGGAGCAGCCGTTCGGTGCAGCGTTCAGGAACTACCCTGAATGTTACGAGTTGCTGGGCCAGATGCTGAAGTTCCGGTGCCGGAAAGGATGCAGGGCCGGGGGAGGTCCGCCATTCTGCGGGATCAGAAAGTGCTGCACCGGGAAAGGGATCGAGGGATGCTGGGAATGTCAGGAGATCAATTCCTGCGGGAAACTGGACTTCCTGAACGGGACGCATGGAGACGCCCACCGGAAGAACCTTGAAATACTCCGGAAGAAGGGAATTACGGCCTTCGTGAAAGGAAAGCGGAACTGGTGAATGAGGGCCGGGAAACCGGCCCCTGGTCACTGGTACTAGTTGAGAGGGGCTGCCCCGGGTTCAGGCACGCTTTTTTACAGCCTGATCATACACGAGCCAGTTCTTTTCCAGGGCTGGATTCTGCTGCCTGAGCATGGCGAGGACTTTTGTCCTGATATCCTTCGTCTGGATACCGTCAGGGGATTTGTTCTCGATCTCCTTTGCGATCATCCGGGCATCCTCAGGCTTTGCCCCGGATTTTACGGCACTGACCACGATCTTTTCGGCCATGAACGGCTCCATGCGTCCGTCTCGTTTTTTTACCTGCATTCTTCGTGCACCACGTGCATGATACGGACTCAGGAATATAAATGTGATGGTGAGCCCTGGAGCAGGTCCTTCCCAATGAAAAAGTCGTGATTTCAAGAGGAGGAACGGGGAACAGAGAAGGGCTGCAGGGAGGACCCTTATGAAAAGATCAGGATTCTGACCGGTCGTTCCCGGGCCTGACACCGTTCCCCGGACCGCACGGGATCGTGAAATAAAAGGTACTCCCCTTTTTCTCAGCGGGCTCGACCCAGATCCTGCCCCCATGACGTTCCACGATCTTTCTGCATACTGCAAGGCCGATCCCTGTACCGGGGTATTCATTCCGGCCGTGCAACCGCTGGAAGATCTCAAAGATCCTCTCCGAGTAAGCCGGGTCGATCCCGATCCCGTTGTCCTTCACGGAAAAGGTCCACTCGTCCTCGTCCCGGGTCGCGTCGATCCTGATCTCCGGGGCATTCGCACCCCGGAATTTGATCGCATTTGCAAGGAGGTTCTGAAAGACCCGCGCCATCTGGACCCTGTCCGCAGAGACCGTCGGGAGGGCCGCCGGGTAGATCCCCGCCCCGCTCTCCCCGATAGGAACTGAGAGGTCGGTGATCACGTCACTGACTACCGAATTCATGTCCGTCGGCATGAACGGGTTCCCCCTGGAAGAGACACGGGAGTATTCGAGGAGATCCTCGATGAGGGCATCCATCCGGGTACTCCCCTCGACGATGTATCCGATGAACTCGTCCGCATCGGAGTCGAGCCTGCCCGAGTACCGCTCTTTCAGGAGCTGTGCAAAACTCGTGACCATCCGGAGCGGTTCCCTGAGGTCATGGGAGGCGACATAGGCAAACTGCTCGAGGTCCTTGTTGCTCCGTCGAAGGTTATCCGAGATCTGCACAAGTTCCTGCTCAATCCGATTCCGTTCCTTTGCATACCTGATCGAATGGATGAGGGACTCGCTGCTGATCCTCCCTTTCACCAGGTAGTCCTGCGCCCCTTCCCGGAGGGCCCTGACCGCGAGATCTTCGTCGTCGAACCCGGTAAGCACCACGACAGGAAGGGCAGGGGCATCCCCCCGGACCTCCCGGAGCGTATCGAGCCCCTGGCTGTCAGGCAGGCCGAGGTCGAGGAGGATGAAATCCGTCTCTCCCTTCGCAAGGATGTCATGCGCCTCAGACAAGGTCCCGGCACGGCTCACCCTGAATGACGGCCCTGAACAACCGGAGAGGAGCTCCCGGATCATCGCCGCGTCCGCAGGGTTGTCCTCGATGGCAAGGATGTTCATGGTCAGGTCCCGGGCCCGGGAGGCAGGGTGACGATGGTGAACCAGAAGTTCTCGATCGATTTTACGATATCGATGAATTCCCCGAACTTCACCGGTTTCCTGATATAGCAGTTCGCGTGGAGCCGGTACGACTCGACGATGTCACGTTCGTCCTGCGAGACGGTCATTATCACAACCGGGATAAGACGAAGCACCGGGTCCGCCTTGATCTCCGAGAGGACCTCCCTCCCGTTCTTCTTCGGGAGGTTTAAATCAAGGAGGATGAGGTCCGGCCTTGGCACCCCGGGATAACACCCTTCGTTCCTGAGGAACTCCATCGCCGCTTCCCCGTCGGTAACGACATGAAGGTTGTTCCGTAGCTTGCTGTCGAGCAGAGCCTCCTTCGTGAGTGCGACATCGGCCGGGCTGTCCTCGACGAGGAGGATCTCGACCGGCCGGGACAGCCCGGTCGGGAATACCTGTCCATTCATGCGGATTCCTCCCGGGCTTCCGGAATCGTGAAGGAAAATGTCGATCCGCCCGCAGGCGCGGGCAGGACGGAGATCTCCCCCCCATGACGTTCGACGATTCTCTTGCAGATGGCGAGGCCGATCCCCGTACCTTCGTAGTTGCCCTTCGCGTGCAACCGCTGGAAGATCTTGAAGATTCGCTCGCTGTGCCTTGGATCGATACCGATCCCGTTGTCGGTTACGGAAAATATCCACATGCTGTCCTCCCTTCCTGCGGTGATATGGACGACCGGGACGTTGCCCGGTTTCTGGAACTTGAGTGCGTTCCCGACGAGATTCTGAAAGACCTGGGTAATCTGGGTACCGTCGGCCGAGATATGGGGGAGCGTATCCCTCGTGATGATCGCCCCGCTGTCCCTGATTGAGACCCTGAGGTTGAGAAGCGCCTGGTCGAGCGCCCCGTTCGTATCGATGAGATCGAACTCGTGTGCCTTCGTCTGTACCCGTGAGTACGCGAGCAGGTCCTCGATGACCTGGTGCATCTGCCTGGTCCCGTCGACGATGAACCTGATGTAGTTGTCCGCCCTTTCGTCGAGCCTGCCGCGGTACCTCTTTTCCAGGAGCTCAGTGAATCCTGATATCGCCCTGAGAGGTTCCTGCAGGTCGTGGGACGCGATGTAGGCAAACTGCTGGAGTTCGAGGTTCGACCGTGCGAGCTCCTCGCTCTTCTTCCTCAGTTCCTCAGCCGTCGCCTTCCGCTCAGCAATCTCCTTTTCAAGGCGGACATTGGCCTCCTGCAACTCTCTCGTCCTCTCCTTCACCCGGTCGTCGAGTTCGGTGTATGCGGTCATCAGTGCCGATTCGGCACGTTTCCGCTCTGTGACGTCCCGTGCCGCCGCAAACACCCCGGTAATGCTTCCGGTCTCGTCCAGGTAGACGCTCGCATTGTACAGGACCGGGGTGACCCTCCCGTCCCTGTGCCTGATCTGAAGCTCGTAATCGGTTACCGACCCGTCCCGGAAAACCTTCTCATACCCCGCTTTCGCCCTCCCGGGCTCGGTGAAGTAGTTCGAGAAGTCCGTTCCGATCAACTCTTCCCGGGAGAAACCAGTCACCCGGGCCGTCGCCTCGTTCACGTCGCTGATCGTCCCGTCCGGGCTGATTGTCACCAGCGGGTCGAGGCTCGCCTCGATCAGGCTCCGGTTGTACGCACCCGCCCTCCGGATTGCCTCCTCGGCCTTCTTCTGTCCTGTGATGTCGCGGGCAGCCGCAAAAACACCGGTGATGCTCCCGGTCTCGTCGCGGTATACAGTCGCGTTGTACAGGACCGGCGTGATACTCCCGTCCCTGTGCCTGATCTGCAGCTCGTAATCCGTCACCGATCCATCCCGGAACACCTTCTCGTACCCTGCCTTCGCCCGTCCCGGCTCGGTAAAGTAACGGGAGAAATCCGTTCCGATCAACTCTTCCCGTGAAAAACCGGTAACCCTCACCGTCGCCTCGTTCACGTCGCTGATCGTCCCGTCCGGGTTGATGGTGACCAGCGGGTCGAGGCTCGCCTCGATCAGGCTCCGGTTATAGGCGTTCGCCCGTTTTATCGCTTCCTCGGCCTTCTTCTGCCCTGTTATGTCCCGGGCGGCGGCAAAAACCCCGGTAATGCCGCCTGACCCGTTCCGGTAGACCGTCGCGTTATAAAGAACCGGAGTGACCCTCCCATCCCTGTGCCTGATGTGCAGGTCATAATCTGTCACCGATCCATCCCGGAACACCTTCTCGTACCCGGCTTTCGCCCTCCCCGGATCGGTGAAGTAGTTTGAGAAGTCCGTTCCGATCAACTCTTCACGGGAGAAGCCGGTAACTCTCACCGTCGCCTCGTTCACGTCGCTGATCGTCCCGTCCGGGCTGATGGTCACCAGCGGGTCGAGGCTCGCCTCGATCAGGCTCCGGTTATAGGCATTGGCCATCCGGATTGCCTCTTCCGCACCCTTCCTCCCGGTGATGTCACGGGCTATTGTCGACGCCCCGATCAGGCGCCCCGTCCGGTCTTTTATCGGAGAAAGCGTGAGGGAGACCTGGATTGACGTCCCGTCTTTCCGCATGCGGACCGTCTCGTAATGGAAGACGGGCTCCCCCCGCTTGACCTTCCCGAGGATGTACTCCAGGTCGTCAACCTGGTCCGGAGGGACAAGCATCGAGATGCTCTTCCCCATCGCCTCTGCTGCAGAAAATCCATA
>JAJRBP010000238.1 GCA_028679405.1 Methanoregulaceae archaeon
TGGAGATAGAAGCTATGATCAGAACGACCCACCGCCGGCCGGATGATGTCGCCGCATCACTGCGTCCGGACAACCTCCTCGGTATGACGACACTCGCGGCTGGAGGGACTGTCGTCACGACGATCCGGGGTGAACGGCTCAGGTCGGTGATCGCATCGACGGATGATTATCTGATGAACCTCGGGATTGCGGAGGATCTATGTCCGTTCGGTTCAACCTAGACGCAGGTCTCCTGTTCAACGCCGATATCCCTGCTGAAGCGGCGGCCACAGTTGAGAAGATGGTCGGAGAGGCAAACAAAACCCTCTTCCGGAAGGGGGTGCCTGCCGGAGTGCCCGAAGACGAGATCGGAAGGATCGAAGATTTCAGTATCGCGGGAAGCGTGCTTGGCCTCAGGATCAGGAGCGGACCGTATACGAGGGCGCATGATGCACTCTTCAGGTTCAGGAAGCTTATCGCACCGTCCCTCGGAAAGTTCCGCCTGGGCCTGCGCGACATGGAGATCAGGTCGTTCTGGATCGAGATGAGGGGCGAGTTCCCCGAAGGTTTCAGGATGCCGAAACTCCCGTTCATCCTCTCGGCAGACCGTTCGGGAGATACCCTTAAGATTTCCCTCCGGATGGAGGCCGCGGACCTCGAGAACAAGGTCCCTGACAGGCTCGTCCGGCTGATCGAGGAGAAGTTCCAGTCGGCGACCTACGGCGGGAAGGCCGAGCACTGGGAGCTGATCTTTTCGAGCGGACCGAAACGGACGATGAACGACTCCGACCCGACCGAACAGATGATCAAACAGGGCTGGATCCGCCACGCCCTCTCCCGGGGCCAATGGATTCACGGGCCGCAGTCTGTCAGGCTGTGGCGGACCTTCGAGAAGATCGTCCTCGACGAGATCATCGCACCGCTCGGGTTTACCGAGATGGTATTTCCCAAGCTCACTCCGTGGGAAGTCTGGAAGAAGTCCGGGCATGCGAAGGGGGTATACCCCGAGATCTACTATGTGTGCACGCCGAAGACCCGTGACCCGGAGTACTGGGAGGACGTAGGGGACTACTTCAAGGTGACGGGGGAGGTGCCGGTGGACATGATCCGCGAGCGGATCGACGGGCCGATCGGCGGCCTCTGTTATGCACAGTGCCCTTCGTTCTGGCCGTTCGTCCAGGGCGAGACCATAGCAAACGACTGCCTGCCGATCCGCGTGTTCGACCGGAGCGGGACCTCGCACCGGTACGAGAGCGGCGGTATCCACGGGATCGAGCGGGTGGACGAGTTCCACCGTATGGAAATCCTCTGGCTCGGAACGGCAGAGCAGACTGTCGGGATCGCCGACCGTCTCCACGAGGCCTACATGAGGGTCTTTGAAAATATCCTCGAGCTCGAGTGGCGGTGTGCACGTGTGACCCCGTGGTTCATGGCCCAGGAAGGCATGGTGGGCACCGCACAGGATACCATTACGACTCCCTCCGAGACGGCCTGTTGTGCCGACCGCGTAGGGACTACTGACTACGAGGCTCTCCTCCCGTACAGCGGGAGCTGGCTCGAGTTCCAGAACGTGAGCATCAACGGGAACAAGTACCCGAAAGGGTTTTCGGTGAAGATCCAGAGCGGCACGGAGTGCTGGTCCGGATGTTCGGGCATCGGCCTCGAGCGCTGGTCCGCGTCGTTCCTTGCACAAAAAGGCCTCGACCCGGCCAACTGGCCGGAGAAGGTTGCGAAGATCTACGGTGAACCTGAAGAGATATTCAGATTTATGTAAAAAAAGGTGACAGAATGGTAAAAAAGAAACAGGTAGGAAAGAGAGTAGAAGGCTGGAAAGCCAAGAGCTGGTTCAAGGTGTATACCCCTGAGAACCTCGGGAAGGCGTACATCGGCGACACGATTGCAAATGAGGCCGGCGGCGTGGTTGGCAGGGTTATGCAGACCACCCTCGGTGAGATCACGAACGACTTCTCGAAGCAGAACGTCAAGATGAGATTCCGGGTGGCAAACGTCGCGGGCGATGCAGCCTACACCGAGTTCATCGGTCACGAAGTGACGAGGGACTACCTGAGGTCGCTCGTGAAGCGCCGGACGTCGAGGATAGACTGCCATATCCCCGGTACGACAAAGGACGGGCGGAGTGTACTCCTGACCGTGACGTGCTATACGCTCTCACGCGCAAACCTCAGCCAGACGCACGCGATCCGGGACGCGATGATGAAGTTCACGCTCGAGCAGATGAAGGCGAACGACATCTCAGGGCTGATCAACGGGATCGTCTCGGGTGAGATATCGAAGGAGCTGTTCAAGCTGGTGAAGGGTATCTTCCCGATCCGGCGCGTCGAGATCATCAAGTCGAAGGTCGAGATCCCCGCATCTGCGACCGCACAATAAACATTTTTTCACTGTGAAAGAAGTCCCTGTCTTTTCACGACGGGCCAGGGACAGACAGGTCTCAAGAGTCCCTTCTCTTTTCAGAGCGGGTTTCTAACACCTGAATCGTTCATGCTATTATCCATCGGGTCCAATCTCTTCTCCAATGAACCCGAGCAAGGTCATCCTCCTCGTACTGGACGGGATCTCGGACCGCCCGTGCCCGTCGCTCGGCGGGCGGACCCCTCTCCAGGCAGCCGCCACGCCGGTCCTCGACCGGATCGCTGCGGGCGGGGTCTGCGGGATAATGGACACGATCGGCCCCGGCATCCGCCCGGGTTCGGACACTGCGCACTTAAGCCTCCTCGGTTACCCGCCCGGGGAATACTATACCGGCAGGGGCCCCCTCGAGGCGGAAGGCACCGGCATCCACATGGAGCCAGGAATGATCGGGTTCCGCTGCAATTTCGCCACGGTCGATCGTAACGGACTGGTAACTGACCGGAGAGCCGGGAGGATCCATGACACGGACCCGCTCGCATCGGCGATACAGGAGGGGGTGGATCTTTCGGCCCTCGGGGTCGAATTTGTGTTCCGGTCCGGCACAGGTCATCGGGCGGCCCTCGCATTCGGGGGGAAGGACCTCGGGTACGGCGTCTCCTCGAACGATCCCAAGAAGGAGGGCGTGGTACCGGCACCCTTCGTTGCCACGGGTGGATCTTCCGGGGACCGGAGGACTGCGGATGCGCTCAGGGAATTTGTCCGCCAGGCAGGAGCAATCCTGGCCGTTCATCCGCTCAACCGTGAGAGGGAGGAGGCAGGCCTCCCGCCTGCAAACCTCGTGCTCATCCGGGGAGCAGGAGCGATGGGACACTTCGAGCCGTTCGAGCAGCGGTACGGCCTCAAGGGATGCGTCATCTCTGCGGCGACCCTCATCACAGGGATCGGGAAGGTTGTCGGCCTCACCTATATCCCCGTTCCGGGTGCGACCGGGTCCGCGACGAGCAATATCGGGGGGAAGGTGGCGGCTGCCGTTGAAGCGCTCGGGACGTACGACTTCGTCCTGCTCAACATCAAGGGTGCGGACGA
>JAJRBP010000149.1 GCA_028679405.1 Methanoregulaceae archaeon
TCGTGCTGTTCTCACATCCCGCCGATTTCACTCCTGTGTGCACGACAGAGTTCATGGCCTTTGCAACAGCTGCGGACGAGTTGAAATCCCTCAATGTCCAGCTGATCGGGTTGTCCATCGACAGTGTCCCTTCCCACCTCGCCTGGATTCGTAATATCAGGGAGAAGATGGGAGTCGAGATCCCATTCCCGGTGATTGCAGACCTCAACATGAGCGTCGCGAAACGGTACGGAATGATCCACCAGGGTCAGAGCTCTACGGCGACAGTTAGGGCGGTCTTTTTCATCGACGACAAGGGTATCCTTCGCGCCATGATATACTACCCGCTCCAGAACGGGAGGTCCGTTCCTGAGATAGTGAGGCTTGTAAAGGCACTCCAGACAACAGATAAATCCGGATTTTCGACACCCGCGAACTGGAAGCCGGGCGATAAGGTCGTCGTGCCCGCCCCAAAGACCGCCGCGGAAATGGAGAAACGGCCGTCCGAAGGATATGACTGCATGGACTGGTACCTCTGTTTCAAAAAAATATAGCCCTTAATCCTTCTTTTACCAACGCAGGGTACGGGCGATTTGCTCGAAGTCAACCCGTTTCATTTCTACCTGACCTGTAATGGCAGACACTGCAACCCAGTTGTTCAATGCACTCGTCACCGTGAGAACCTGCTTTTCATCATGAACAATGCCGGCCACCCAGCGGCATACGTCCTCCCTGTTCTGGAACCGGACCTCCCAGACCTGTTCGATCACCGCCAGTTGTGCGGAGACCATCCGGAGGATCCCACCTTCATCCATCGTTTCTTGTCTTTGCGTGGTAGACTTCAAATTTTTGGGTACATGTGTCGAACCTTTTTTACCATAGCCCGCCAACGCCTCACCCATGGTTATCAAAGTCCTCGCCTTCGCCACGAGCCCGAGGCGTCACGGGAACTCTGAAACACTCCTCGACTGGGTCCTCGACGAAATGCGCCGTGAGGCCGACGTAAGTATCGAGAAGATATCTCTCGATGAAGTCGACGTGAATCCCTGCCGTGGATGCAATGCGTGCGAGAGGCTGAACCGGTGTGTCCAGCGGGACGACATGGACCGTATCCATGACCTCATTATCGGGGCAGACTGTATCGTGCTCGCTTCTCCCATTTATTGCATGGGCCTCTGTTCGCAGGCGAAGGCTCTAGTGGATCGGGCACAGGTATTCAGGTCCAGGAAATATGTCCTGAAACTTCCGGTTGTCCCGGCCGAAAAGAAAGGGAAGCGGAGTGGCATATTCCTTTCGACCGCCGGCCAGACCTGGCCACACGTCTTCGATGGGGCAGTTCCCTCGGTGAAGTGCTTCTTCCACGTGATCGACGTGCCCGACCGGGATATCAGGTACCTCATGGTCAACGGAGTGGATGAAGCCGGGGCAATCCTCTCCCATCCGGCAGCCAGAGGAGATGCCGCGAGATGTGCAGGAGACGTCCTGAAAGACCTCCGAAATCGTCTTGGAGTGTCCTGAAGAGATGGAAACGAGGGTCATCGGGATCTCCGGGAGCCCGCACCGGCATGGGAACACCGAGACGCTGCTCGATGCATTCCTCGAGGGAGCTGAGTCCGGTGGAGCGGTAACAAGAAAGGTCGTCCTCCGTGAACTCCATTATTCTCCGTGTCTCGGCTGTAATGTCTGCCATAAGACCGGAGAATGCGTGGTCGGGGATGATGCCCCAGGTCTCCTCGGGGAGGTCATGACCTACGACTGCCTTGCGGTCGCGTCGCCGATATACAGCATGGCAATCACTGCAGAACTCAAGGGTCTGATTGACAGGGCTCAATATATATGGGCAAAGAAATTCGTTTTAAAAACCCTGTACTTCGAAAATGAACACATTCAGCAGCACAAGGGTATCTTCATCTCGACAGCCGGACTCCCATACCCGAATGTCTTCGATACTGCATTTCCCTCGATTACCGCGCTTTTCAACATTCTCGGGTTTGAATATTTTGATAACATCGTCGCAAACGATATGGACAGGTATCACGGGATAAAAAATCACCCGACCGCACTGGCGGAAGCCCACAGAAAAGGAAAGCACGTCGTTGAAAAAATCAGGGAATTAAAGATCGATGCCCTTTCCCGGGCATCTGCCGATCAATCTCCATAAATCCGTCCCGTGATTTTTTTATCTGGCGGCGCCTGGATGATCCGAAAGACCGTGAGACTGGCATGCGCCACAAAGGACACGCCCTGGAAAACGAACCGGACCTCTCTCAGGAGATTTGTCCAGTCCTGTTACAATACCCGGATCACAGAACGGAGCGATCCCGGGATATGTGCTCTCCAGGCTCCTGGCCCTGCAGAAAAGTGGTGAGACATCCGGTTTTGAGAATAAAGAGAGGATTCACTGGGACTACGATCGCGAGACCGGGACCTCTCTGCGGTTTTCCTTCCCGAATTCCCGGACACGCTCGAATACACGCCCGACCATACTTTCCGTGGTGATAATGAGTGAGTCTTCGCCCAGGAGCGCTTTCAGGATGCACTTATCGATAACTCCATACGTAAAATCAAGCGGGATGTTGATTTCAGCAGCATGCTGCTTCGCCCTCGTCCCCATGGCACCGAGGGCCCCCCCCGGATGCTCCCTCCTCCATGCCATGATACATTCCTCATTCGATCTGTCAACGCTGTGAACAGTGATCGCCCCCGGCCTGGAGCAGGGCAGGTTTTGAAAAGCCACGTCGATCAGGTTGAGGGCATCCAGAACCGTGCGCGGCTTCCTTTCCGGAAGTTTGAATCCGCGTTTTCCGAGTTCAAGGTAGAGATCGAGCAGGATTGGCATCGAGAGGCTGGCCATCCTGATATTCTCCGGATTCCCGAATGTGATCTCCGGGATGCCCTCCTCGAGGATCCTTCCCTTCACAAGGAGTATAGCCCGGTCCGCCCAGGGGTATGCGAGTTCGATGTCGTGGGTCGATATGATGATCGTCTTTCCGGCAAGGTTCAGTTCGTCCAGGAGTTCGATAATATCCTCCGAACCCGAGGGATCAAGACCGCTCGTGGGCTCATCGAAGACCAGTACGTCCGGGTCCATTGCAAGCACTCCTGCAATTGCCACCCGTTTCTTCTCCCCACCGGACAGCTGGTGGGGTGGTCGCCTCTCGAATCCCTCGAGTCCGACGTAACGAAGCGACTCCTTCACCACTCGTCTTACCTCGTCCCCCGAGTAACCGAGGTTTGTCGGGCCGAAAGCCACGTCCTGGTACACAGTTGGTGCAATGATCTGCCGATCCGGGTTCTGAAGAACAAACCCTACCCTTTTCCTCAATATCCGCAATGAGGCCCTGTCATAGGAAACCGGCAGGTTATCAAAAAGAAGCGTTCCTTCATCCGGCCGGACCATACCATTTAACATCAGCATGAGGGTTGATTTTCCGGCTCCGTTAGGTCCGACGAGGGCAATCTTCTCTCCTTTCCTGATATGGAAACTGATCCCCCTGATCGCATGCATTCCGTGAGGATACCGGTAATGGATCTCCCTTGCTTCGAAGATGATGCTGCTCATGAACGCGACCTCATATCACCGTAAAATCTTTCGTAAGGATCAGCAGGAGGACTGTCGTGATGAAAAAAGAGCATAGCGCGAGAACCGGAAGAGCTTTCGGTCGGTTCGACTCGCCCATTATCGCGAATTTCCCCTCGTAACACCTGGCATCCATCGCCCTTATCAGGTCTTCCCCGGCCCCCCAGCTCGTGATAAACACAGATCCGCAGAGAGTAGCGAACGACCGCACGGATTCCCGGAACGATCCATACCCGAGTCGCATTACCTGGGCGCGATACGTCAGGACCAGCTGGTCCAGGATCAAAAAGATGGACCGGTAGATAAACATGGCGAGGTCCACGACAGGTTCAGGGACCCGGCACTGCCGCATGACAACAAAGAGATCTGTCATGGGGGTGGTGAGGGCTATAAAGATCATCGCGGACATCCCCCCGATGACACGGGAAAATACAAATACCGCTTCATTTATGCTTTCCCTCGTTACCGAGAGCGACAACCATGGGAACGGATCCCAGCTCCAGAACACTCCGCTGCCCCCGGTCACGAGAACGATGACTACCACACTGGTGAATGCGAAGGTGAAGGGAGCGATGAAGATCTCAAAGTATATCCTTGGTTTAATCCTGGCAAGGATGAGAACAGTTCCCGACAGGACCACTCCAATAAAAAGAGGGGCCACCCAGCTGCCGGAGAGGAGGCAAAGGAGGATACACCCAAGCCCTGCCGCGAGTTTCACCCAGGTATTTACCTCCCGGAGGCCATTATTCTGGGCGATATCCTCAAGGAGTTCATCGTGCATGTCCGGTTGACGTCCTCCTACCCTTTCGCCCTGCCTTTTTTCTGTCCTGTCCAGTAGCCAAAGACCCATCCGACAAGTATCCCGCCTATCGCTGCCTGAATGGCGAAGAGGGCCGATTCGATCTCCCCGCTGGGAGGTACCCACTGTCCGATCAGGGGAGGGTAATCGTCGACCGTCTTTCCGGATAATTGTGCAATCTGATCGGATCCCACTGTATCAGATCCGGCAAAATCTGCAGTTTTCATGGTCGAACTTGTGGAGAGGAAGAGTGCGCAATATCCAACGACTGCAATTATCGCCAGGATCTCAAGCCTGAACCTGCTCATCGTCGGTCACCTCCCTGCTCCTTCGAATAGTTTCCTCTGGAAAGATATTCAGCCGAATGAGGATTTCAGGTTTCAGCTGAACTATGTATTTGAAAATCAGTGAAAGGATGACACCTTCGACAATTGCGAGGGGGATTTGGGTAACTGCGAAAATACCCATGAACAGAACGAATGAGCCGCCAATTCCA
>JAJRBP010000110.1 GCA_028679405.1 Methanoregulaceae archaeon
TACCCGTCGTATTCAGAACAGAACCGTTTCCATGTGTTGCATTTGTTGCATTTCCAAACGACGAGGTGTTGTTCGTTGAGAAATTTCCAGTTGGATCAGGATATTGCACGCATCCTGCACAGGTGAGAGAGAGGACCACAACCAGTATGAGGGTTATGCCGAAGAGATTCATGCGGGTGTCCTGATTCATCCTCTCCCCTCCTGTCCAGCCGGGAACGTATGGCTTCCGGGCTGACGTCTTGCACTCCTATAGTAACTTCACATGGAAATAGTTTGCCAAGACTGCAGAAGTGATATGGTAACAGAGATAAACGGGCCTGAAGGGATTTGAACCCTTGACCTACGGATTAAGAGTCCGTCGCTCTGCCGAACTAAGCTACAAGCCCGCAGAAGTATCACAAATATGAGGCATCTTTTGAAATAAACCTTTCGAAATCCCCGAAGACGATTTTTCCTGCGGGATTCCTCCTCAACTTTAATAATCTGCCGGGTCGCATTTATATTAATGACCGGAGCTGGCTCTGTATCACCCCAGGAACGGATAAAATACGCGATTATGGGGTGCGGGAGCACCGGGTACTACATCTTCCGGGAACTCCTCAAGGACCCGGGCCATATCCTGATCGTCGACCATAACCAGGAGAGAGTCCAGGAATACCGGGACCAGGGACAGGAGGCCTTCGAACGGGACCTCCGGGAGCCCGGAGCTCTCCAGGGACTTCCGCAATTCGAGATCGCCTTTGTAATGACGGGCGATTCGAAGGCAAATATCTCTGCCGTCAGAGCGATCCGAAGCAAATATCCCGACAGCCATATCATTGGCCGGGTGATTGATCCAGGGGATGCCGAGGTTCTTTTAGCGGCAGGCGCCGAACTGGCCCTCTATCCACCGCAGCTGATGGCAAAGTCGGCGATATATCAGATCGGAAAACTCTATGCGAACCGGCTCTCGAAGAGGCTCTCCCTCCTTCTCGCCGGCTGGGATGGGACGCTTGGAATTGTTACGCATAAGAACCCGGATCCGGACGCGATCTCGAGTGCGATGGCTCTTGCCGCGATTGCACGGAGTGCAAACCCCGACCGTCTCTTTACCCGTATCTTCTATGACGGGGCAATTGGTCACCAGGAAAACCGGACGATGGTGAACCTGCTCGATATCAAGATGGAGCGGATGAGCCCGCAGGTCATCCAGGAATGCAATTACCTGGCCCTCGTGGACAGCCCCGCCCCGGGCATGAACAACCCCCTCTCTCCGCATACCCGGGTCGATATTATCATCGACCATCACCGGGAAAGTCCCCACCAGGAGTCAGAAGCGAGATTCGTCGATATCAGGCCGGGCCTCGGAGCGACCGCCAGTATCCTGACCCAGTACCTGCAGGAGCTCGATATCGCGGTCGATTCCTCCGTGGCAACCGGGCTCCTTTATGGCATCCGGTCCGATACCAAGGACTTCAAGCGGAATGTGACTCCCCAGGACCTTAATTATGCCGCATTCCTCCTCCCTCTCACCGACGGACCACTCCTCGAGAAGATAATGTCGCCGTCACTCTCGCAGGAGACCCTCGACGTGATCGGGATAGCGGTCAGGAACCGGAGGATACGGAGCGGGTATCTCTTCTCGAACGTGGGATATGTCAGGAACAGGGATACGCTCCCGCAGGCTGCGGACCTCCTCATCAACCTTGAAGGAGTGAATACCGCTCTCGTCTACGGGATCTCGGACGACGCGATCATCATGTCGGTCCGGAACCGGGACATCAGGCTCCATATCGGGAATGTCCTCGCCGAGGCCTTCGGGGACATCGGGGATGCCGGGGGTCACCCCAATATGGCCGCAGCGACGATCCCGCTCTCGTACTTCTCGAGGGTTAGTGAAAAAGACGACCTCCTCGACCTGATCATCGAGCCGATCCTGAAAAAGTTCACCGACATTGTGGGACTGGAGAACGAGGAGAAGAATGAGGTTTGAGGAATGGGAACCTCATTACGAAAGAATTCTTGCGTATTTCTGTTTTGAGCGCGAGGGTGACGAACGTGCCGCCCGGGTCCTCGGCTCTCTTCTTGCCAGGGACGATCTCCCCCTGCTTGAAAATCTCTGCAGGAACCAGGAAGTGACCGTCTGCGGGAATGCTCCCTGTCTGTCCGGTCAGCTCGGCCTCATCAGAGGGCACGTGTTTGCAGCGGATGCGGCAGCAGACGTGCTTGTTGCTCATGGCATCAGGCCGCATGCCGTCTTTACCGATCTCGACGGTGCGGATGATTTTTTCCTGGACATCAACCGGAAAGGGACAATCATGGTGATCCATGCTCATGGCGACAACATCCCGCTCCTCAGGTCATGGGTGCCGAGGTTCGAAGGCCCGGTCGTCGGCACGACACAGGGGCCGCCTCTCCCCAATGTCCATAACTTCGGGGGCTTTACTGATGGTGACCGGGCCGTGTTCGCGGCAGACGAGATGGGTGCTTCGGCGATTCATATCATCGGTTTCGACCTCGACGACCCGTCCGTGGACCCGGTAAAACGCGGGAAACTGCACCTGGCAAGGGAACTCCTTGCGATCCTCGGTTATGAGTGCTGACGCGTTCATTCTTGACGGGTACGTGGACGAACCC
>JAJRBP010000228.1 GCA_028679405.1 Methanoregulaceae archaeon
GATTAACATTCATCGCCGTGATGAATGTTAACTGGAACCTCCTTTTCTTCTCATGGAAACTCAGTATGGAAATCCCGGATTCAGCCCCGGTATCTTTCTGGGGGGAGCCGAGGGGAAGCTCAGGTCATTCTATGAATTCGTAATGTACAGCTCCCTCTTTGTCGCGTTCGCGGCTGCCGGAATGGTGTATACTTCCTATGCGATTGAAGGGGTCATCCCGTCTGTCGCAGGGATTGCGATCATGTTCCTGGTCGCTTTTTCGGTATACAACCTCAACCGGAAAACGGATGAAGCAGAAGACTCGATCAACCATCAGGGCAGGTTTGCGTTTACAAAAAAGTTCGAAAAAGTGCTTTTTTTCTCGGCACTCGCCTGTTATGCCCTCGCCGTTTTCATCGCCATACCCTACGGCATTTTTCCAGTCCTGGTGACACTCGTGCCGCTCCTGGCCGGCATCCTGTACAGCGTACCCTGCCTCCCGCGCCGTATGCGTTATCGCCGTCTGAAAGAGATTCCCGTCGTAAAAAACCTTGTCGTGGCCTTTGCATGGTCGCTGACTCTTACATTCCTGCCAGTCTCGGTTGGGGTGACATTTTCCCCGATGAAGGTGCTGCTTGCATTCATTTTCTTTACAAGCTATGTGTTCATTGCCTCGACCATCCCTGACATCAGGGACCGCGAAGGTGACGCCCTGTCCGGCGTCAGGACAATTCCCGTCATCCTTGGGGTGGAGCGTACCACGATGCTTCTCACAGGGATCAATCTCGCGGTCGGCGGATTTTCCGTCCTGATCAGTGTCAGGATGCTCCCGGCTATATTCACTCTCATGCTTGCCGCAGGGGTCGCATATATTCATCTCTGCATCCATTCGTTCTACCATCTGAGAAGCAGGGATGTCGTGTGCGACCTCCTGTCGGACGGCCAGTTTATAATCTTTGGCGGGGCGATCTGGGCGTTCAGGGGGATTTCCGGTTGACGAGTCCTCCGGGTCGTATTCCCGCCTGCCAGTAAGTGTACCGCAGTGATGAATATTCATCACGGCGATTACTTTCCCGGTCTCGTTTGGGAATTGATTGCATGATCCCGATGAATACCGATAACGCTATACTTTACAAGATCTTTGATCCTACATCGATCCCCCATGTCACCTTTAGGGATGTATAATGAAAACCCCGCTTTGATACACTCTATTTTCTCTTCCCGCCTTAAAATCCAGATTTTACTCTCGCTCCTCGAGAGCGAACAGTCGCTTTCAGAACTTCGTAAAGTGACCGGAAGCGTCTCGCAGGCGCTCATTCCGAAGATCAGGAAGCTCGAGGATCTCACACTTGTCGAGTCATCCCGGGGGATGTACAAGCTCACCCCGTTCGGAAAGGTCCTCGCTTCCATCATCGGGCAATATATCAATGCGATGATCGGTATCAGCCGCCAGGGGGAGTTCTGGACCACTCACAAAATCGACGCCCTCCCACTGGAATTCCTCGATGAGATCGGCGACCTCCTGAACTCCGAGGTGATCTTCGATACCGGTGCCGATATCCTCCATGTATATACTCACTACCTTACGATACTCAAAGAGGCCGGGCATATCTACGGGATATCATCAGTGATGAGCCCCGCCCTCGCCGAGGGACTCGCACCGCGAGTGCTTGAGGGGATACCGGTTGAGATCGTGGTAAGCAGGGAGGTGGTTGAACAGCTGCAGGCTGAACCGTATGCCGCACAGATCCGGACCCTGATCGGGTACGGCAACTTCAGGATCTGGGTTACCGAAGAGGCTTTGATGGTCGGCCTCACAGTTACGGACAGGGAACTCTCACTTGGACTCTATAAAAAGGACGGGAAGATGTACGACAGCTCAACCGATCTCTCGAGTTCCGACCCGGCCGCGGTAAAGTGGGGAGAAAAACTGTTTGGATATTACAGAAAACGATCCACGCGATTTTCATTCCATGACTGATTCGCGCCGGGGTTTATCCCCACATTCATCCCTGAACCTTCCTTTCCACCACGACGGACTGGGATCTACAGACGCCTGAGCTTTTCATTCACCTTCGCAAAAAAATTCCTGCCTGCATCAACAAAAAGTGCCGGTTCTTCCGAGCGCCTCACGCGGATTGTACATTCGCTCCCGAGGTCGACACTCTTCTGGCCGTCTATTACGATCTGTGCAGGTTTTGCACTTTCCAGCCTTATCTCGAGTGGCCGGTCGCAGCTGATCAGGTGCGGCCTGGAGGAGAGGAGGTATGGGGCGAGCGGGACGAGGAGGAAACCCTCGATCCTCGGGTCCACGATAGGCCCCCCTGCACTCATCGCGTACGCGGTAGACCCGGTGGGGGTGGAGATCAGGATACCGTCCGCCCGGAACCTCTCGGCCGGGACACCGTCAATCATAATAAGGAAACGAAGCATCTTCGCCGGCCTGCTCGTCACAATCAACGCCTCGTTGAGAGCATCCCCAAGTGGTTCATCGTCCCGGGTAAACGAGATGCGCATCCTGGTCTCGACCGGATACCCACTGGAAAGACCGGAGAGGAAGCCCTCTGCCTCGTCAGGTTCAAGGTCGGCAAGAAACCCTACCTCGCCCCAGTTGATCCCCAGAACAGGGATTTGCGGTTGCATACGCTGGATGGTGTGGAGAATCGTCCCGTCCCCTCCCACGATGACTGCGATTTCCGCTTCGTTCAGAAGCCCCTCGGGCCGGACACCGAGGGCTTTTCCGGTCTTGATCTCGTACCTGACCGAATGCCCGGATTTCCGAAGGAAATCCCCGAGACCCCGGCTATAGCCAAGAGCGTTCGGATCGTCGATCCTCGAAACCAGCAGGATTTCCATACCTACCTCAGATACTCGATCACTTTACGGTGGAGAACCCCGTTCGTGGCAATAAGGCACCGTCCGATCGTAACCTCGTCCGGGAAACGGATACCAGCCCCGTTCAGGTCGCTCACCATTCCACAGGCTTCAGTACAGACCAGCATGCCGGCCGCAGCATCAGTCACCCTGAGGGTCCCCCGGAGATCAATAAAACCATCGATCCTGCCGCAACCTATATAACTCAGCTCGAGGGCTGACGCCCCGAGCTGACGGAACCGCCTGATCTTCATCCCAAGCTGCATCACCCGGCTGGGATCGAACTTCCTGCCATAGATGCTCATGGCGCTCTCGTCGAGAAGCGAGATACCGGATACGCGGATCGGATCCCCGTCAAGCCAGGCACCCCTGCCCCTGATCGCCGAGAAAGTCTCCCCGTTGGCAAGATCATGGACAAAGGCCTTTTCAACCCTTCCTTCTTCCGCATATGCAATGGAGAGCGCGAAGAACGGGATCCCCGTGACCGCGTTGAACGTCCCGTCTATGGGATCGAGAAAGATCGTTCCCTTCTCCCCTTTGCACTCCTTCTTCCCAATCTCCTCGCTGATCAGGATCCGGCAGAGTGGCTCGTCCTCTAGATACGCGAGAACGCAGTCTTCGGCAACCTGGTCGATACGCTTGGTGGGGGTGCCGTCTGCGCCCATCCTTATCACCTCACCGGCTTCCGGTGTGCCGATCAGGTCTTTGACAGAGGACGCGACATCGTGTGCTATCCGGTTGCAGGACTCGAGGAATTCCATTTCCGTCCAGTGGTATTTATGTGGGGGGATTCAGATAAATACTACCGCGATATTTGAGTGAGTGAGAATGAAAGAGCAGACAGAAATAGGGAAACTCAAGGAGGGCCGCTATATCGTCATTGAAGAAGAGCCGTGCAGGATTCTCGGTATAGCAACCTCAAAACCAGGAAAACACGGGGCAGCAAAGTCGCGAATCGACGCAGTCGGCATTTTTGACGGGGTCAAGCGTTCGATCGTGCAACCCGTATCGGCCAAGGTGTACGTGCCGATTGTGGAGAGGAAGAGCGGCCAGGTAATCACGATCTCGGGAACTACTGCCCAGATGATGGATATGAAAGATTACACGACATTCGAGATCCCCATCCCTGAAGATAAAACGGCTATGGTTGAAGTCGGTAAGGAGATCACCTATATCGAGTCGATGGGGAAGCGAAAGATCGACTGATCCAAAAGAAACCGCTTTTTTAAGAGAGATCGCACCCGTCCCTAGAACCTGCCGATATAGCTGGCAGGTACCTTCACCTCGATCGTATAGTCGAGGATTCCCTGCGCCGATATCGAGAAGTAATACGTTTTTCCCGATCCTGTCTCGTAAAACTTTTCTGACCAGGGCCTTGGGTCGTATTTTGATGCATTCCTCTTCCAGAGTTCCGGGTCGATACCTCCGGGCGGTTCGATCGTCCTGATGACCTGGTCAGGATGAGCTGCGTCGATCACCTTGATAGATAATTTCGGCATTCTCTCGGCTGCGGTAGCGCCGGAATATCCACCCATCGTCGGTTGCGACAGGTTCGCGATATACCGGTCCGGATCCGGTCGCAGTGTGTAACTGATCTCCCAGTAGGGGAAGGGTATTGAGAACGACTCTGTCCTCCCGCTGCGGTTGCCGCTGATATTCGCATAAGTAACCAGTTTTGCGGGCTCAGTCGGGTTCGTCAGGTTTTCCGATTCCATTACTGAACGACGGGGCTGGCTGCCCGCATCTCCTGCGATCACCCCGACTCTTCTTTCCGAACCGTTCCAGGGTGTAGGTGCCGGCGTGGTAACTTTTGTCGGATACGGGGTGGAAGATCCTACAGAGGTATCAGGCCTCAGGAAAGGAGTGGGAGATGGTGTCGGAGTGGGGAGAAACGGCAGCGGCACGCCGATTTCCACGGGTTTGCCGGTGACCACAGGCTTGACGATGAACGCCATGACCATCACGATCGCAAGACCCAGTCCGACCATGATAAGATCGCGCCGTTCCATATACCCCTAAGTTTCAGGCGTGACTATAAGAAAGTGTGGAATATTGCCATTGATGACGAGAATTTATACGGGCTGTTTTTGCCTGGGCGAGCCCTGATAACCAGGGCAGACATACCGTATCAGCAGATGAACCAGTGCACAACTCCGGTCAGCTGTTACACAGACGGAGCGTCCAGGGGAAATCCCGGACCTTCGGCCTACGCTTTCATCCTCGTGAAAAGCGGGGTGCAGATCGGTGAGGGGTCCAGGTACCTCGGCCAGGGGACGAACAATTCAGCCGAGTACCAGGCAATTATTCACGGGCTTTCTGCAGCAGCCGCTATGTCCTGCGATGAAATAGCCGTATTTTCCGACAGCGAACTGGTAATAAGGCAGATCCTTGGGGAGTACGCGGTTCGGGCGCCCCACCTCAGAGGGATGCTTCAGGAAGTGCGTCAGCTCTCGGCCCGGTTCAGGACCGTGACATTCACCAGGGTCCCGAGGGAGAACCCGTGGATCGCCAGGGCTGACAGGATGTGCAACGATATTCTCGATCTGGAGGGATGATCCCGGGAAAATCCCCCACAGGGGTCCGTGACGTGTACAGAGATATACCTTTAAGATTTTTCAGGGAGATGAAATGAGGAATGAGTAATACTCCGAGCGGTGGAAAGTCCGGTGCAAAGGGAACCGGGGAGAAGGCATGTTCAGGAGAGTGCGCAGGCTGCACACTGCCCGAGAAAGGTCAGAAACCCGAGTGCGTGGAAAAAGCTGCGATCGATGTCCGTCACGTTATCCTCGTCCTCTCGGGCAAGGGGGGGGTTGGGAAATCTACCGTGGCGGTAAACCTGGCCTTTGCCC
>JAJRBP010000169.1 GCA_028679405.1 Methanoregulaceae archaeon
TCCGCCCCGCGACCGGGAATTCTGTCGCCACCCTCGACGACCTTCTTGGAGGAATCGTCAGGGAGGCCAACGATGCGGCGGGAGCTCTCGGCGTCAGGGTCGGGATGAGCGGAAGAGAAGCTCTTGACCTGATGTCCTGATTTCTTCACGGGGAACCGGGTGATGGAAAAAAACGGGAATTCATATTCCGATCAATCCGGATCTCCCGGGTGATGGAAAAAAACGGGAATTCATACTCCGATCAATCCGGATCTCCCGGGTGATAGAAAAAAACGGGAATTCATACTCCGATCAATCCGGATCTCCCGGGAGATCCCCCCATCATGCCATGCAACCTATTTCTTTTGTTTCCTGGATTTTTTTGCAGGCCCGGCCATTTTCTCGCGCCTGGACATATAGAGTTCATGGACGACGAGTATTGCAATGACGATGGCTGCGACCGGAACGATATTGAGCGGGAGATATCCGAGGATCGGTACGGTGAACAACGCTTTCCCGACGACCCACTCGTTCTTGACGGGGGCTATCCGCCCGAGGCCGCGGTAATCGTTCCACCCGAGCTGGTCGGTCACCCGGTTGTTGTCGCCCTTGGTGATGTACCCTTCGGAAGGCGCGGTATACGTCGTCAGGTTATTACCTGAAGGGACCTGGATGGTCTCACCCGCATTCACGTAGACGAGGGCGCGGTGGATAATGGGATGGACACTTGACGCCCCGTTCGGTTTGTAGACGATGACGTCTCCATAATCCCCGAATTTCACCGTGCCGGTGGCAATTCCTTCCTCCCTGGACTGCAGGTCGCCGAAGCGGTCCTTTGCGACAACGAAGACGAGGTCCCCGACATTCATGTGGGGTACCATGCTCTCGGACTCGATAGTGACCACTGCCGGCCAGGTACCGCTGACCCCAAAGAGGATGAGCGCTATCACCCCGACGACCGCCGCAACCCAGAGAAGCTCCCGCACGAGCGAGATAACCTTGTTCTCGCTCTTCATGAACGCGGTGACGGGGGAGACCTTCTCATCTTCCTTTTTCCCGGACATGCTCTGTCCTCAATTGTTCATCCCGCCTTCATATAAGGGATCGCTCCTTTCACGTGCCGGCAGGAGGCGGATCGTTCGAGCAGTTCCCCGGTTATCCGTGTGCCGATCGTCCGCTTCATCTCCCAACGAAGGATCACGGGGAGTACATTCCGGTCGCACCCGGGATTCCATGTCCTTGCATCACTGACAATCAGGACCGCTTGAAGATCTCGCCCTCCCATGGGTCGCACCCGGCACCCTGCTTATGCATCATTGACAAAGGCCATATCTCTGGACTGGATCAATACTGTACGATGCTCGACACCCAGACCATCGTCAGTCGTTTCCTCGAGAGCAAGCGGCAGGTCCACCCGGATGTCGTCAGATATATCCACGAGCAGAACGACCCTGCACTCCTCGACCGGATCCTCGAGGGGGTGCCGGGCGATGCGGTGGTCGTCTCGGTGAAGCACATCCCCGGGGTCGTCCAGGAGCGCGACGGGGCGCGGTTCGCCGCGGAGCGTGACGTCGAGGTGGTTATGGGCGCCCGGGGATCCGCAGGAAGTATCGGGGGTGTCGGCGATTACTTCCACTATTTCCGTGACCGGTATACCCGCCTCGGGAATATCCTCCGGACCAGGGTGAGCCCGATGCCGATCGAAGCGCTCACCAAGTCCGCGCGGTATAGGCAGGAGGCGTGCACGGTCCTCGGCATCGTGGGGGACCTGCGGAGCACCACGAACGGCCACAGGATCGCGGAGATCGAGGACCCGACAGGAAATGTCTCGGTCCTCTTCAACAAGGACCGGCCCGGCTTTTCCGATGCCGAGTCGCTCATCTCAGACGAGGTCGTCGGTGTGCGGGGGACGCTTTCGAACGACGGCCGGATCTTCTTTGCCGACCAGCTCTTCCGCCCGGACGTGCCGATCAGCCATGCACCTTTTTTGAGCCCCGATCCAGGGAAGGCAATCTTCATCTCTGACATCCACGTGGGGAGTTCGACCTTCCTCGAGGATGCCTGGCACCGGTTCGCCGAATGGCTGGAGGGGTCCGACGCCTCGTACCTGCTCGTGGCCGGGGACCTGGTCGACGGGATCGGGATCTTCCCCGGGCAGGAGCAGGAGCTGACCCTCCCGAATATCTACGCGCAGTACGAGAAGCTCGGGGAGCTCATTTCGATGGTCCCGCGTCGTATACGGATCATCCTCGCGCCGGGCAACCACGACGTCGTCCGGGGGGCCGAGCCGCAGCCTGCGATCCCGGAAAAATTCACCGAAAAATTCCCTGACAATTGCACCTTTGTCGAGAACCCGGCGATGGTCAACCTCCAGGGCGTGCACGTGCTCATGTACCACGGGCGCTCGATCGACGACATGATCAGCCAGATCCCCGGCGCGACCTATGAGAAACCCGGCCCGATGATGGATGCGATGCTCCAGCGGCGACACCTCGCAGCCACGTACGGGAGGAGGACGCCGATCGCGGCCGACCGCGAGGACCGGCTCCTG
>JAJRBP010000138.1 GCA_028679405.1 Methanoregulaceae archaeon
TGATCCAGCCTGACCGGACCTCAGGATCATTTCGGGCGCCTGGCCGCTGACCATTCCCTGACCCTCTCGGGAAGGGAGACGAACCCCTTCGGGAGAAAGATGATGATCATGACGAGGAGCACGCCGATGATGATGAACCGGCCGTAGGTAAGGCCGAGCATCTGCAGGCCGTCCCAGAGAAGGGTGATGATGACCGTGCCGACCACGGGGCCGGCCAGCGTCCCGAGCCCTCCGCTTATCGTGTAGACGATGGGCCAGAACGAGATGTCCACACCGAAGATCTCGGGAGTGACGTAGCCGAGATAGTGGATCTCGAGGGCGCCCGCAACCCCTGCGAAGAAGGCGCTGATCATGAATGCCGAAAGCTTGTACCGCACCGGGTCTATCCCGGCCGCCCGGGCTTCGAGCTCGTTCTCGCGTATCGCCGAGAACGCAAGGCCGATGCGCGAGGCGAGGATCGCCCTGAACAGGAGGATGACGAGGACGGTGATGAGCAGTATCGAGTAATAGATATAGAGCAGGTAATTCGGGACGCTGCTGCTGATAAGGGGTGTGGCGGCAACCCCGTCCCACCCGCCGGTGATTTCAGCGAACTGGCTGGCGATCAGCACCTGGACGATGATGGCGAATCCGAACGTGACCATCGCGAGGAACCATTCCTTCAGCCTCATGCAGATGATGCCGATGAAGAGTCCAACCGCCGCGGCGGCTCCTCCTCCGAAAAGGATGGTCAGGTAGGGGGAAAGGCCGCTCTGTGCGGCGATCAGCGTCGAGACGTATCCCCCGATGCCGAAGAACGCCGCGTGCCCGAGCGACCCCTGGCCCGTGAATGTGAGAAAGTTCCACGAGGACGAGAAGATGATGAATACGAGCATGATGATGAGGATCGTCAGGAGGTACGCATTCGAACCGGCGACAAGCGGGAGCAGTATGGCGGCAGCAAGGGCCACGGGGGGCACGTACCGGCGGATATCTTCCCACTTCACCCACTTCATCCTGATCCTTACTCCCCTGACTCACCGAACAGTCCGGTCGGCCGGATGACGAGGACTATGATCAGGATAAGGAACGCGATCGCATCCTTCCAGGCCCCGCCGACCGTGAATATCGTGAAGTTCTCAGCTATACCAAGTATGAGCCCGCCGATGATCGCCCCCGGGATGCTCCCCAGGCCACCGATGATAACGATGGCGAAGGCCTTGATCGCGGGCACCGATCCCATGTACGGGTTGAAGACCTGACCGCTGACAACCCAGAGGGTACCTGCCGCCCCGGCAAGACCTGCCCCGATGCCGAAGCTGAGCATGTCCATCCTCTCGACGTTGATCCCCATGAGCATCGCCGCTTTCCGGTTCTGGCTCGTGGCACGGACCGCCCGGCCGAGGCTGGTCTTCCGGAGGAAGCTGTACAGCGCCACCAGGATCACTGCCGTGGTCACGATGATGATCAGGTAATCGACAGGGATCCTCATCCCTGCAAGGGGGACCGTGATCGATTCGAACGGGCTGTGGATGACCCTCCATTCATCGGTCCAGATTAAGGCGGCCGCATTTTCGAGGATGTATATCAGGCCGATACTGATGAAGATCTCGTTCAGCTTCCCTGTACCGAGGATAGGCCTGAAACAGAGCCGTTCGATACTCACCCCGAGGATGATCAGTATCGGAATCGATGCGGCAAGAAGCACATAGGGATTGAACCCGGAAACGACGAAGAAGGAGAAGGTGACATAGGCGCCGATCATCAGGAGCTGGCCGTGGGCGAAATTGACGACCTTCATCACCCCGAAGATCAGGTTCAGTCCGGTCGCGAGGAGGATATAGATGCACCCGGCATAGAGGCCCCACACGAGAACCTGTACGATGATGTCTATCCCTACCTCCATGTCTCATTCCCCGCCGGTGTAGTTCCTGGAAAAAAGATTGGCGTTAATGGTTGTTATGCCTTGCCCGGGACGAACCAGTCCGGAAGGACAAACTGCGTCTCCGCAAGTCCGGCAGGCCAGACTATGTGGGGTCTTGTCTCTTTGAGAGTCTCGTTCCACACGAGCTGCTCCATCGTGAGGTCGAACTTGCTCTCCCTGAAGTCAGGTGAGAAAGTGATCATCCCGCCCTGCATCGCCTCGACGATCTGCGGCATACGGAGTCCGGCGAGTGCATCCCTGACCCTGGTCTTGTTCAGGGTTCCTGCGTTCTCCACTGCCTTCGCTCCCATGTATATTCCTTCGTACGTCGCGACGCCCATCATCCCGGGGAACCCGCCGAACTTCCTGTCGAAGTCGCTGACGAACTTCATCGATGCAGCCTCGGTGGGTCCCTTCGGAACGGTATACGGGCTGAAACGGCTCTGGACGATCGAATAGTCCGCGTACTTTCCGACCCCGGAGTAGAAGTCAGGGTCGTCGTTGGGTTCGACCGCGGTGAAGAGCTTGTTCAGCATGACATCCCTCATCGCCTGGGTCTCGATCGGGATCTGTTCATTGAGGAACGCGGCCACGTACACGACGTCGGGGTCCGCGTTCTTGATGCTCGTGAGCACCGTGCGGTAATCGCTCTCGCCCATCTTGAAGGCTTCCTCGGCCACGACATCGATCTTTAAGCTGTTATTGGCGATCGTGTTCTTTATCGCGGTCTGGTGGCCCTTCCCGTACGGGCTGTCCTGGTAGAGGACGGCGAGACGGAGCGGCCGTGTTTCCTGGAACCCGAATTTTGCATTGATGGCAGGTCGTACAGTGTCGTTGAGGAAGAGCGTTATCTGGCCACCCGAATCGTCCGTTGTCGGTGCGTGGTGGAACATGAACGTGGTGTCGACATCATCCCTCCTGGTGATGACAGGCGTGGATGCACCGGTGATGATATAGGGCACCTTGTGGTCCGCAACGATCGACTGGTGGGCCGATACCACCGCGCTCGAGAACCCGCCGACCAGCATGTCCACCCCGTCCTGGGTGATCATCCTGGAGACCGCTTTCTGGCCCCCCTCCCTCGTCGATTCGTCATCGCCTGCGACGAGTTCGATCGGGATCTTCTTATTCAGTTCCCTGACAAAAACCCCGCCCTGCGCGTTGATCTCGGCGGCTGCGAGTTGCGCCGATTCCCATACGTCTTTCCCAGTCGTGCTCGCGGGACCTGTCAACGAGGCGACAACCCCGATCTTGATCTTCTCCGTCGCCGCCGGCTGGCTTGTACAGCCCGCAAAAAGTGCGACTGCAATGAGCAGAAGCGAAAATACCACCAATTCTCTTCTCATGGTATTGAAGTCCTTGCTACGTTATAGCATGACAGTATTTGTGAAGTATCCGGAATAAAGGTGTTGTTTTGAATGCATGGAGACGACATCGGGACCGGTTGTTCAGCCGGAATTATGGATAAACCGGACCGGAGAGGTCCGGTCCTGACGTGATCGCTTCGGTGACAGGGGGCGAACCACCTCCCGGAATGGTATGGATTGTTCCGAAGCTCCGGCCCCGGCGGATCCCAAGACGAGACCAGGTCCCATATTTTCCCTGGCACCCCGGATATGAGAATGACATGAGGTGATCCGAAAGGAGAACCATTTAACCCGACGGCTCCTATTTATAATCCACGTGACGACCGCAGTGCTGGGTGGCGGGCTCACCGGCGTCACCATCGCGCGCCTGCTCCTGGATCGTGGCGAGGACGTGCTGGTGATCGAGGCCGAACCCGGGATAGGCGGCCTCTGCCGCTCGAAGGTTGAGGCCGGGTATACCTTCGACCTCGGGGGATCTCATATCATTTTCTCGAGAGACCGGGAGGTGCTCACACTGATGACCGGCATGCTCGGATCGAACCGGAACGAGCGGGTAAGGAATACGAAGATCTTCTATTCCGGCCGCTTCATCAAGTACCCGTTCGAGAACGGTCTCGCCGGCCTCCCGAAGGAGGACCTCTTCTTCTGCCTGAACGAGTACGTCAGGGCACTCATCGCGGCCGAGACCGGTGCCTCCCGGAAGCCGGCCACTTTCCGCGAGTGGATGTACTCCACATTCGGGAAGGGGATCGCCGAACTTTACCTGGTGCCATACAACGAGAAGATCTGGAAATATCCCACCGACCTGATGTCGCCCCACTGGGTGGAAGGGAGAGTGCCCCGTCCTCCCGCGGAAGACGTCATCAGGTCGGCCATCGGGATCGAGACCGAGGGGTATACTCACCAGTCGGTCTTCTCATACCCGCTGAATGGCGGGATCGAGGCGCTCGTCCATGCGGTGGCGGGTCCGCTCCGTGGTCGGATTATCACAGGGTTCAGGGTAAGGTCGCTCGCGAAGGACCCGGATGGCTGGAAAATTTCGGACGGTGAGAAGACGATCCGTGCCGACAAAGTGATCTGCACCATCCCGGTCCAGGCCCTTGTGGCGGCCCTTCCCGGTGTCCCGGACACGGTGAAAGAGGCGGTCTCCGGCCTTCGGTACAATTCGATCGCCTGTGTCTACCTGGGTGTCGAGGGGCCGGTGCCGGATATATCCTGGCTGTATGTCCCGGGCTCAACCGACGGCCCCGAGAACAGGATCTCATTCCCGTCGAACTACAGCCCGAAGGTCGCCCCTCCGGGCCACGGAGCGATCCTGTCGGAGATCACCTACAACGAGGGGGACGAAATTTCCCTGATGACAGACGGCCAGCTGATCTCGCATATCGTGGCATCCCTCGAACGCATGGGCCTCGTCAGCAGGGACCGGGTGAGATATTCGGCGGTGAACCGCGAGAGGTACGCGTACGTCGTGTACGACCTCCCGTACCAGGAGAACATCCGGGTTGTACGGGATTACTGCAAGTCTGCCGGGATCCCTCTTGTCGGGAGGTTTGCGCAGTTCGAGTACCTGAACATGGATGCATGCATCCGGAACGCGGTCGATTTCGTGAAGGAGTGGACATGAAGGTCAATTTCTTTGTCGAGGACATGCTTTTCTTCAAGTACATCGGCTGTGCAACGGTCGCAAAGACGCTTTACCTGGAGCTTGCGGCGAGTCCTGAGCTTGCAGTCAGCTGGAAGGGTTACCACCCCCATGCCGACCTCGTCCACTACCACACGTTCGGGCCGGTCGCGCTGCTTCACAAGAGGCTGGTCACCGGCAAACGTGTGCTGACCGCCCATTCGACGCCGCGGATCAACAACGGGAACATCGCGCTCGCCCGCACCATCAACCGGCAGTACCCCCGCATCTACCGGAAGTTCGACCACATCATCACGATATCGCGGCCATGCCACGAGGAAGTGACGAGGATGGTTCCGGACATGCCCGTCACCCTGATCCCCAACGGGGTCGACAGGACCAGGTTCTCGCACGATCCGGCGAGGCGGGCGGCATTCAGGGAAGAGTTCGGGATCGGCGAGGACGAGAAGGTTGCCCTCGTCGTCGCCCAGCTCACCCCGCGAAAAGGTCTGTACGACTTTTTCTCCCTTGCCAGGGCATCCCCGGATACCAGGTTTGTCTGGGTCGGGGGATTCCCCTATGGTGCTCTCTCCAAGGACTACCGGAAGATACGGTTTTCCCGGCAGAAATGTGGCGATAATGTCATCTTTACCGGTCATGTCAGGAATATTACGGACGCATACTGCGGTGCCGATGTCTTCCTCATGCCTTCATACGCGGAGACCTTCGGGCTGGTGATCCTCGAGGCCCTTTCCTGCGGTCTTCCGGTGATAGCCCGTGATATTCCTGAGTTTCGGGACATTTTCGGGGGATCGATCCTCTATTTCACCGGAATCGGGGATGTCGTGAGGCACCTCGAAGGCGACCGCGAGCTCTCCATGATGGCTTCATCGGCACGGAGGTCTACCGAACCGTTCGATATCGCCCGAATCGCGAAAGAACACCTCGCTCTCTACCGGTCGCTGGTGGAATCGTGATCTCGGTAGTCGTCCCGGCCTTCAACGAGGAGGCCCACATAGGTGCCTGCCTCGAGTCGCTGTGCGACCAGACGATCCCGAGGAGGGAGTACGAGATCATCGTGGTGGACGGCGATTCACGCGATGCGACACGCGAGATCGCGGCCCAGTACGCGGACCTGGTCTTCATCCAGGAGAGCCGGAAGGTCGGGGGAGCGAGAAACGACGGGATTTGCCGTTCTGCAGGGGAGATCGTGGCAACCACGGATGCCGACACCCTCATCCCTCCCGGCTGGATCGAACGAATCGGAAACGATTTCTCGCGTCACCAGATTGTCCAGCTCTACGGGCCGGTCGACCCGATCGAGCCCGGACTGAAGAACTGGATCTCGCTCGCCTCTGCGAACACTTTCTCCCGGATAGGGTACCACACCCGCACCCTTTACTATACCCTCGGGTGCAACACGGCGTTCCGGAAGGAGGCCTTCATCAGGGCAGGGATGTACCACTGCATCGACGCCGGGGACGATCTCGAGATCGCGCTCCGTATGAAGAAGATCGGGAGGGTGATGTACGACAACCGGCTCAGGGTGAGGTTCTCGATGAGGCGGTACGAGCAGTTCGGGACCCTGAAATCGCTGTACGAGTGGATTTACATCGTGGCCCACGGCGGAAGCTCGGACAAGTGCAGCTACACGCGAAAGGAATACAAGTGACCGGGTGAGGGAAACGGACCTGCCGGCCGGAGAAAAAGAAGAAAGGATCGCTGCCTTCAACGGAAGCGAGTACGCCCGGCTCCTCGGGATGGAGATCGTCCAGACGTGGGACGGTGGTGCCAGGGTGGTAATGGATACGAAGGGGAAGCATAATTCGAACGGCGTCGCCCACGGGGGGGCGGTCTTCTCCCTGGCCGACCACGCTTTCGGGATCGCGGCGAACCTCACGGGCATACACCAGGTAGCGGTCTCGGCATATGTGACGTATCTCGCTCCTTCCACCGGGCGACTCGAGGCCGTTGCCGAGAAAGTATCGGAGAACGGGGAGCATTCCCTCTACCGGGTGGTCGTGTACGAAGGAAGCCGGGTCGTGGCACTTTTTGACGGTACCGGGATTAAAGTAACCGGGCCGAAAAAAGTATGATTTTTTTTAGTGGAATGATCTGAACGGGACCATCTCGTCGAAGATCTTGTACCGTTCGCCGGTCGAGAGCGAGACGTATACTTCGACACGGTTGTCGTTGCTCGTCGTGCTCGGGAGCTCGCGCACGTCTCCGACCGAGAGCGGCGGGGTGAATACTGCAGTCTCCACGACCCCGTCGTTCCTCGTGAGGATCACGTCGATCTTGGTGACGAAGTTGATACCCTGGCCTCCGCGGAACGTGGCTATGATCTTGGGGTCGATGGTGAGACCGTTTCCTCCGACCTGGACATCAACGGCATAGATCTTCGGAAGGGTCTGGACCGGGGCGGGTGTACTTGTCGTGACCACCGCAGTTGTCTGGACCGTTGTCTGCACCGGGGGAGGTGTCGCGACCGTGGTGGCCGTTGTCGTCTGGGTGGGGGGAGGCGTGTTCTGGGCGCATCCTGCAATAAACGCGAATGCGGTGAGGATAGCAAGCATTGCTACCAGATAGCGGAATTTCATACTAAGAGGTTATATCCTCCCCCTATGAGAATTTTCTGGAGGGCAGGTTTCCCGCGGGAAAACCGGGAGGGCCCTGGCGGTGTTAAAATTTCACTACCATGACCGCTTCCTCCTCCTCGCGAAGATCTCCCTTGAGGTGCCCGGTCTCGAACTCGTATGCCACCCAGGGGTCGTATTCCTCGTACAATTCGCATTTATCGAGGACATCCACGAATTCCTTGAGGAATATCCTGGGAATGACATCGACACGCCCGGAGAATTTTTTCGTTACTTTCTGGATCATCGCACGGATGAACCGGTGGGAGACGCGCTCACGGTCGATCTCCCCGTACGCGGACGAATACACGTCGCATACCTTGAGCGCGACCTTTTCGAGTTTCTGGACATCGAACTTCGACAGGATGATCTGCGGCTGCCTGGGGTTCCGGAACCCTTCTCCCTGGACCACGCTGATCCGGTCGAAGAGCGAGGGGAGGGACCTTATCCCCTTCGGCCCCTCGAAGAAGGAGGGTGTGCCGGTCACGAGGAAATAGGTGTGGGGCATGCTTCCCCCGTCGAGGGCGTCGACGACCTGCTGGATCGCGGCATACCCCTTCTCCCGGGAGGCACGCTGGAGCGAGAGGGTCGACTCGACCTCGTCCACCGCGACTGCCAGGCCGCGGTATCCCGCACTCACCATGATGCTCACGAGCCCCCGGAGGAAGCAGAAGACCACGGTGTCGTCGATCTCGCCCCTGATCCCTGCCTTCTGCTTGAAGTCCCTGCCGATATTCGGTTCCCCGCTGATCCATCCGATCGCCGACTGGGCGAGCTGGAAGTTGCCCGCGTTATTCGCGCGGTAGTACGTCCGGATCGCAGCAGCAAGCGAACTGTTCACCTCGGAGATTCCCGCAAGAGCCGTCTCGATCTCCTTCTCGGCCGCACGTTCGAGGGCTCCTTCGTCGAGATCACCACCGCCCGCCTGTATGATCCGTTCCTCGATCCCGAAGAGCCATGTATCGATGATGGCCTTGGGGGCGTGCTCCTCGTCTCTTGTCCGGATCGTTGCACAGATCTGCTGGTAGAGTCCCTTCAGGCGGTGCAGCGGGGATGCGGAGGAGATCACCACATGAGCGGTGACGAACCCGTTCGACCGGGCAAGTTCGAGGGACCTTGCAACAAGGAACGTCTTCCCGCTCCCGTAATCGCCACGGATGAACTTTATATCCCCCCCGCCTTCCGCCACGTACTCGAGCTGCCGTGCGATCACGCCCTCCTCGACCTCGAGACCGACCGCGATGCGTTCGAGCCCTCCTGCAGGCACCGTCCCCCTGCGGAGTGCATTGATGATATTGATGCTCTCGAGCTTTTTCCCGCTGTCCGCAGGACTATCCGGTATACTCATAGATCTCTCCCTGTTCCCCTGTTCCTTTCTTCCTGATCACGGATCGCCCCTGGGAGGCAGCCTTCCTGATCAGCCTGTTCATCACGCCGACGACCCTCCTCGTCCCGAGCAGCGTCCGGAGGTCCATCTCGGTCGCCTGCCGGTGACGTACCAGAAATTCCACGATCTGCAGTTCTGTCCCGTCGAGGTCGCGGAGGGGGGTCGCCTCGGCCTTCGACCGTTCGGTCCCCGGACCGGCCGAATGAAGCGCCGGTATCAGCCCGTCGACCACGGCCTGCTCCTTGCACGAAACAAGGATCGTCAGGAAGTCTCCCGGGCGGATCGAGGTTGCATACGTGGGGATTACATCGAGGCCCCGGAGGCAGTACTGCTTGCAGCGATGGAAATCACCGGTGGAGAACGCCTCTGTCGCAGCGATCAGGAGCGTGACCGAGAGGATCTCGAGCCCTTCAGATCCCAGCGCCGCGATCCCCCCGGTGAGGCGTTCGAGAAGCCTTGCAACGAGACGGCTCATCACCGGTGCCTGCCCGGGGAATTCCCCTATGACCGCCCCCACGCGCACGATATCGCGGGTCTTCCTGCAGTTGTTCAGGACGTAGAGAAGGACCTTCTCGCACTCGGTATGGTCCCTGATCCTGAAGAGGAACCTCGCGTATTCGATGCCTCCCTGGAGAAAATCACTCCGGTAGGCCCGGTAGTAATAGGCTCTCGCCTCGGCGGTCTCGCCGGTCCGTTCGAGGAAACGGGCGGCAGCGAGGAGACATGCCACATGCGAGCCCGCATTCATCAGGGCGAGAAATCTCCCGGAACATTCCCGTATCGTATAGTGGGTCAGGAGAAAGTCCCCGTAGGAGACGAGCACGCGCCCGAGAAGCCGGTCGTCCCCGGTGGAGGTGAGGAGATCGCCGATGAGGGAGAGGTACTCTGCATCCGCCTCTTCCCTCCGGTTGAGGGAGGCAAGGATCTCGCACCTGCAGAGGCGGGACCCGGGCGAGGGGTGCAGAGAAAGGAGGGTTCCCGAAATCCCGAGCGCGTCCTCGTGCCGGCCCTGGTCCCTGAGGAATCGCACAAAGTCCAGGAGGATGTACCGGTCGGGCCTGTCGGCGAGTGCAGACCGGTATTCAGGTTCGGCAGCAGACGGCTGTAACCGCGCGAGGGTCGCGAGGTACCGCCTCCGGAATGCCGGTTCCCCGCCGGCACGGAACTCTCTCTGCGCCAGTGTGGACGCGAGGCTGAACTGCCCTGAGGCGGAGAGCGCATCGAGATACTCGATGCAGACCTGCTCCCGCAACGGTGACTTCTCATATGCCCGGACCGCTTCTGCCGCCCTGCCCGTCCTTGCGAGGGCATTCACAAGGTGCCGCACGTCCTCTTCAGACCGGCTCTTTGCCGTCAGGCGTTCGAGGACAGGGGCAGCTCTCCTCCAGTCGCCGCGCGATACCAGGAAACGGGCGAGGTTCCGGAGTGCATCGAGGTTTGCGGGGTCGAGGAGCGCTGCCCGCTCGTAGAAAAGGGCCGCTTCCTCGTCTCCCCTCTTCTCGAGGATCTTTGCGAGGTAACTATGGACATGGCTCGAATCCGGCATCCGTCTTGCAAGGTCGCGGAAATGGAGTTCGGCCTGGTCGTACTCCTGGAGCTGGTAGAGGTTGGTTGCGGCAAGGACCAGCATCGACGGATCCCCGCTCTCTCCGGAGAGGCCCCGGCAGAGGTCCAGGGACTCCTGGTACTTTCCCTCCTCGAAGAGCGCGAAAGCCCGGGACCGTTTTTCGTCCCCTCCGGTCATGGTGACAGCCCTCCTGCCCTCACCCTGAGGAGGCCGGCGAACATCCTGAGTACGTCACGTGTCCTGACCCTCGAGCCCTGCATGTCATGCCATGCGAGCGGGACTTCCTCGATCCGGAAACCTTCCGACCGCATCCTCCAGAGGAGCTCGACGTCGAACTCGAATCCTGTTGCATTCACCATGTCGATGACCGCGTCGACCGCCGCCTTCCGGAAGACCTTTGCCCCGCACTGGGTATCGTGGAACGGCATCGCAAAGAGGGCCCGGACGATAAGGTTGAACCCCCTGCTCTGTGCCCTGCGCACGATACCCTGGCGCACGTGGAGCGTCGCCCCGTCCACCCAGCGGGAGCCGATCGCGCCGTCCGCATGACCGAGGTGGCGGAAAAGCCGCTCCATCTCGCGAAGGGAGGTGGATCCATCGGCGTCCACGTAGCCGGTGAAGGCCGTGCGGCTTTCTTTCAGTCCTTCCCTGATCGCACCCCCTTTCCCGAGTCGCGAGGGGAATTCCAGGCATGTTATCGGCAGGCCGGGATGAGTTGAGGAGAACTGCCTCACACGTTCCGCTGTCCGGTCGGCACCGTCGAACACGAATATGATCCTGCACCTCGTTTCCGGAAGCTCGGCCAGAAGCTTTCCAATCCGGGCCTCCTCGTTGTATGCGGGAATTACGAGGGTGCAGTCCTGCACTTCGGGCTCTTCCGGATGGAGTTGTTGCATGGGATCTCCTGGATTTCCGCCGGCCTTCGTGGACCTTCCCGGGTTGGATATGCCGGATTTCAAGGTTATAGACGAATTCCTGCAGTACAATACGGCATCTTTACAAAAAACGTTACTGATGGCCGGTGCAATGGAGCCGGAGCGCCGTGTCGCGCCGGTACTTCTCGGCGATCATGAGTGCCGTCGCCTTCAGTGCCTGGTGCTCTTCCCTGCAACTCTCCGGGGGTGGCGCGTTGCGGAGGATCGACGAGGTGTTCTCGGTCACCTGGATCAGCTCCGTGGCGATCACCGCGTTCAGCCAGACGAGGTCCTGCAGCATCTCCTTGATCTCTTCGGATTGCATGAGGGAAACGTGGGATCCGATCCGTGATAGGCCCTCCGGACCGGGAACTATAGATACCCTGCCGGTTCAAATCTTGGTTTATGCATTATCTGGAGCGGATCCGCGAGGAGGGCCGGGACGCAAACCCGTTCTTCCGTCTCATGGGGGTCGGGGTGGACCACGTGGAGAAAGGGACGGCGACGATAAGGATGACGGTCCGGCCGGACATGCAGAACGGCGAGGGGTTTTTGCAGGGCGGGATGTTCACCGCCCTTGCCGACGAGGCGATGGCACTTGCGATCTACTCGGTCCTCGAGCACGGGGAGACCATCGCAACTATTACGGAATCGACCTCGTTCCTGAAGGGGATCAGGGAAGGAACGGTGACTGCAGAGGGTATCGTGGTAAGGAAGGGAAGGAGGGTTGTCTTTGCCGAGGGCATCGTACGTACCAGGAGAGACGGGGGCGAGGTCGTTCTCTCCAAAACGACTGCCGCCTATGCCCTGACCAGGTCGGGATGAAACTGCCCCGCACCTGGACGACCGTCTCCGGGAAAAGATACGATCGGAATCATTTTTTCATCCTTTCTGCCCGCGGCTTTGTGATGCGGCATCGCCCTCTCCCCAGCTGACTGAGCTGATAATTTGCGTTCTTTCCGAGCCTTCGGTACAGGCTCTTGTTCCGGTGTCCTGTATCCACATGGGCTTCTGGTCCGGGGACGGATATGCGGCCCGGAGAGGTCCGGAAACGGATCTGCAGGAGCAATTGGATCACCCGGCATATCTCCCGTTTTTCCGGCAACAGTTGTATCGTGACGTATGACTCCCGTCCTGCCCGGAACAAAGAATAATCAGAGCAGCAGGACCATATTGTACTGACAAGGACGTGTGGGGAATCAGGTGTGAAGTACATTTTTATCACAGGGGGTGTGATGAGCGGCCTCGGGAAGGGGATTACCGCCGCATCCATCGGCAGGATCCTCAAGAACCGGGGCTATCACGTCACCGCGGTCAAGATCGACCCGTATCTGAATATCGATGCAGGGACCATGAACCCCGGCCAGCACGGGGAGGTCTTCGTCCTCTCGGACGGGGGTGAGGTTGACCTCGACCTTGGAAATTACGAACGGTTCCTCGATATCGAGCTCACTGCGTCGCACAACATCACGACCGGGAAGGTATACAGGACCGTGATCGAGATGGAGCGGCGGGGGAACTTCCTCGGGGAGACGGTCCAGATCATCCCGCACATCACCGACCAGATCAAGGCCTGCATCAGGAAGGCTGCCGAGGAGGAGGGACAGGGAGGCAGCGTACCCGAGGTCTGCCTGGTCGAGGTCGGGGGAACGGTGGGAGATATCGAGAGCATGCCGTTTCTCGAGGCGGTCCGCCAGATGCGGGGGGAGCTCGATGAGAACGAGACGGTCCTCGTGCACGTGACGCTGATCCCGAAAGATACCATGGGCGACCTCAAGACGAAACCCACCCAGCACTCGGTGAAGGCGCTCCGTGAACTCGGCCTCTATGCCGATATCATCGTAGGGCGGAGCGACCGGCCGATAGGTCCCCATACCAAGCGGAAAATCTCCGCGTTCTGCGACCTCCCGATCCAGGACGTGATCAGTGCTGCCACTGTCCCGGATATCTATCTCGTTCCGATGGAGATGGAACGGGAAGGCCTGGCTGATTCCCTCTCCCGTCATCTCGCGCTGGACAGGAGGGAGGTGAAGAACGACTGGTACGAGCACGTGAACAAGCCCTACACCGGCGAGGTCAGGATCGCGATCGTGAGCAAGTACGGGATCGAGGACGTATATCTCAGCATCAAGGAGGCGCTGAAGCACGCGGGAAGGGAGCTTGGAACCGAGCCGAAGATCAGCTGGCTCGATGCGGAGCGCTTCGAGACGAACAGCCTCTCGTCGTTCGACGGCGTGCTTGTCCCCGGGGGTTTCGGGCACCGTGGCATCGAGGGAAAGATCGCCGCGATCCGGACTGCGCGGACCGGGAACATCCCCTATCTCGGCTTATGCCTGGGCTTCCAGATGGCGGTGGTCGAGTACGCGAGGAATGTCCTCGGCTGGCAGAACGCGACCAGCGCAGAGTTCGGCGAGGGCAGGCACGTGGTCGCGATCCTCCCCGAACAGCAGCAGGTGAACGATCTCGGGGGGACGATGAGGCTTGGGAACTACCCGGTCTCGGTCCGCGAAGGGACCCTCGCGTTTCGCCTGTACGGGCAGGGCGAGATCACGGAGCGGCACAGGCACCGGTACGAGGTGGACCCCGCCTCGGTAAAGGCACTTGAGAAGGCAGGGCTGGTCTTCTCGGGAAATAACGGGAACAGGATGGAAATCTGCGAGATCCCGGGCCACCCGTTCTTCCTCGCGACCCAGTTCCACCCCGAGTTCAGGTCACGGCCGACAAGGCCGTCCCCGCCATTCATCGGCTTCATGGAAGCATGCGGGGCGCGTCGATCCGGAAGGG
>JAJRBP010000177.1 GCA_028679405.1 Methanoregulaceae archaeon
ATCGTCGCGAAAGGCAGGGCGAGAATTGCTACGATGATGAGCACGACGATTCCGGATCCTGCCGCGAACGGATTGTTCCCTGTCGCCTGCTGAGAGAGCCAGAACAGCGGTACTACCAGGATTCCGACCCCGAAGACGGCTGTGAGGAGCCCTGACACCGCACCGCTCCCCGCCCCGCCCCGCGAGAAGTATCCTGCAACACATCCGGCTGCGATCGGCGGTATCGGGAGGAACCAGCTCAGTGATCCGGGGAGGAATACCGGGAACCCGATGATGAGAGCACCGGCAACTATCCCTCTCAGGGACCAGAGGGTAGTTTTCACCACGTCCCAGGTGGGCGGCTCCGCCTCACTGCGAAGGTTCAGGCGGGAGGCGAGCATTGAGCCGGCCATCCCGGAAACTGCATTGAGTGGAACAGAAAAAATGGCAAACAATGCAACAGAGAGAAGGAATGATTCCGGTCCTGTGATATCGGGATGAGGGAACATCGCTGTGCCGGCCGTCAGCCCGGTCGTAATGATAACGCCTGCTGCCGCGCCGGAGAAGGCGCCGTCTCTTGCAGTGCCGTTTGTCAGGATCCCGGCAATCAGGCCGCCGGCAAAGAGGATCAGCAGGCTTCCTGCCTGTTCCTGGAGGACATTCATCAGAACGAGAATGTAAATGATGCCGACACAAGCACTGCCAGCAACAGCTCCGGCTAACCTGTAACCCAGGGTCCCGGGGAGGATCATTGGAAAGAAATTGTTTCTTCCGGATATAATTATTTGCGCCTGGTATCGGGCATTATCTTTTATTTCGCTCCGAAAATGTGGATAAAATCCCCGGTCTTCAGGCAATGCAGCTTAAAAGTTTTTCTATAAATAAACTCCGTGTAACCCTGGGATGATCCACTGGTGTCCGATACCAATACAGGGCAAGATTTACATACAATTTAGGAATATTATAATTTCCATAGGAATGATTGAATGCAATGCCCCCGGGACGAAGGGAACAAATTTCCTCCCTGGTGAAAACAAAATTTATCAAAACTGACAGGTAAGGTAGTAAGATATGAGACAAGATCCGGTTGAAAAAGAACCGCTATTCCCGGGTGACTCCGGGAACAGGAGGACGGCCCCGTTTGGGGAACTCTTCGGAAACACCGTCCTTGCACACATAATCGAGGTAATGACAGAGGAGCCGTCCAGGAAATTTTCTCCAAAAACAATCCGGGACCGGACAGGAGCGTCGATGCCGCGAATCCGCGATTCCCTGAAAAAACTGGTCTCCATCGGACTAATCGAGAACCGATCGGGGTCGGTGAAAAGGCCGGTGTTCGTGCTCAGGCAGGGACAGAAGCGGGTGGCTGCACTGACATTCCTCATGCACGCGGTAACCGATGACCGCAACGGAACTGATGCCATGGATCATGCCGTAATGAATACATACAGGCTTGGAAATCAGGGAAGATCGGTAAGTCCGGTCGGGATCACCGGGTACCGGATTATCGCGTCCAGGGCAATCCTGCCAGGGCCCGGGATGCGCCAGCAGTATGCGAAGGAGGCCTGAACCATGGGCAGACCGAGAAAAACGGCTGTTGCTGCCCGCGAAGCGATGGAACGAAAAGACAGCTCCATCTCGCTCGATCCAGGGCTTGTCTATCAGTTCAGCCATGAGGATCTCTCTCCCGAGATCACCCACTCCGCATACTCCAATGCAGTCTACGTGAATCGCACGGATCGGGATGTATTCCTCGATTTCCTTGAGATGCCGGGGATCCGTCGGGAAGACGGGAAGGTCCGGGTGAAGGGGACGAGGGTGTACCTTTCGTTTGCTGCCGCAGAGAGCCTCGGGAAGGTCCTCGGCGATCTCATGCCCGCGACAGGTGCCGCCAGAGAGGAAGAGGTGCCACGTCAGCCGCGGAAATATAAGAGATCAGAAAGTGCGAAGCAGGAGACCGAGGCCGTAGCAACACTCCCGAAAAAGAGGGGGCGGCGGAAGAAGGTTGTTGCATAACCTGCGAGGGCCCGGGAATTTTTCCAGGGTGGATCTCCAGGCTTTTTTTGCAGGACAATCCTGAAAAATCCTGCATTTTCCGGTACCGGAAATTTTCCTGATATCCCGGCCCGGTGAACCCGTTCTTTAGGAAGGGTTGACCGCAGGCTGGTTATCCGGGGACAGCGCTTTTCTCTTCCTGATCGCCTCGATCGCCTGGTTCGATTCTTTTCTCACGATGTCATCCGGGTCTCCGGCTGCCGATGCGAGGGATTCCAGTGCGCTCTCGTCACCAATCACCCCGAGAGCGTGGGCAGCTGCTGCCCGGACCTTGTGGTCCTTGTCCCCGAGCAGCCTGATGAGCGCGGTAATCGCGCGGATTTCCCCGATCCCTTCGAGGCCCCGTATCGCACCTATCCGGTCCCACTTCTCTTCCGACTCCAGGAGATGGAGGAGTGGGTCCGCTGCACTTTTGTCTCCGATCTTCCCGAGGGCCTGTGCCGCGATCCAGCGGACATCGACATATTCATCTCTAAGCGCTTCGATGAGCGGCCCGACACCCCGCGCATCCCCGAGATTCCCCAGCCCCTCCGCAGCATTTACCCGGTAATGGAGGTAATGGCTCCTGAGAAGGTAGATCAGCTGCGGGAGCTGCCGTTCGACGATCTTCGGATCGATCGGCTTTTTCTTCATATCAGCCATGATCGTTCACCAGGAATTCATATCCAGGGATGCTGGTGACTTTACCTGAAGCACCATAAGAGTTGCCATTTCTGATCGGGAGGTACGGCTGAAAAGAGCCATTGGATCCTGCCCCCAGTTCTTCTCCGGGTTACAGGAGCGATTCCGCGTGTGAAATTACCGTTTCCAGGGTTTTAATCCGTGCATACCACTTGTCGTCGGATTCGACGACCGTCCAGGGCGCGGATGCAGTGCTCGTCCTTTCGAGCATTTCGACGACCGCTTCCTCGTACAGGTCCCATTTGTCACGGTTGCGCCAGTCTTCATCGGTGATCTTCCACTGCTTGAGCGGGTCCTCTTCACGGGCGTTGAACCGTTTCAACTGTTCATCCCTGCTTATCTCGAGCCAGAATTTTACAAGGCCCCCGTCATTTTCAACGAAACACTCCTCCATCTCGTTGATCTCGTTATAGGCCCGTTTCCACTCGGATTTCGAACAATATCCCTCCACCCGTTCGACCAGCACGCGTCCGTACCAGCTCCGGTCGAAGATAGTGGTGTGGCCATCCTTCGGGAAATGCCGGTAGAACCTCCAGAGGTAGTGGTATTCATTCTCCATGTCGTTTGGCCTGGAGACCGGGATCACGTTGTAACCTCTCGGGTTCAGGTTCCTGACCAGCCGGAGGATGTTGCCTCCTTTCCCCGCCGCGTCCCAGCCCTCATACACGATGATCAGGGGTATCCTTCGTTTGTACAGGAGGTACTGGACCTCCCTGACCCTCTCCTGCAGCTCCCGGAGGCGTTCCTGGTAATCTTCACCGGTCAGACTGTGCGGAGCTTCCGATCTCCGCTTCACTTCGCTCTTCTTCGGCCTGATGATCTCAGTTTTGCGGTCTGAGCCTGCCGGTAACACAATCCCGTTCTCAAGTGTCCTGACCACGGTGGAAAATACCGAAAGGATCGTCGCATTCGGATCGGTCGCCCCTATTATAGTCCATGGTGCAAATCCGGTATCTGTCTCCTTGATGAAGTCCTCGATGACCGGGAGGTAGCTCTCGTAGTTGTGGTGGAAGTCCCAGTCACCCTTCGTGATCATCCATGAGGTGAGCGGATGAATCTCCCGTTCTTTCATCCTCCGTTTCTGCTCCTCCTTGCTTATGTGGAGGAAAAATTTCATGATCAGGCAGCCGTCGTCGGCCAGCTGGCGCTCGAACTGGTTGATCTGGCGTATCGACCCCCTCATCCTTTTCTGCCACTCGATACCGGAGACCTCCTCGGCAAGCGCCCTGCTGTACCAGCTCCTGGCGAATAGCGATATGCGTCCTTTCGGGGGGATTTTTGCCCAGAAACGCCAGAGTAACTGCCGCGCCCTCTCGTCGTCAGAAGGCGACCCGATGGAGTGGAGCGAGAACCCCCTCGGGTCGAGAA
>JAJRBP010000309.1 GCA_028679405.1 Methanoregulaceae archaeon
GGTCTGCAATGAACTCGGACCGGGTACTCGTGGTTGTAAGGCTGCGGGAATGCAAATACCGCTCCAAGAACAATTGGACGTTCGTTTGACAGCATCAGCGGCACCACGCATCAGTGTAAAGATGCCGGGTATTCGTTTCCAGTTCCATATCTTTATTTTTCCCCGCGTCGGGTCCGTTTGAACAATAGAATTCGAATTTTTGATGAACAGGGATAATTCATGGACGAATGTAATTTCCCTGACTCTGCTGAAAATTTATATCTCAATTAAAAACAAGGAGGATCCTTTTATCATGCTCTCTCCTCCGGATTCCAGGTCCCATGCCCGGGTTCAGTCTGCCTGAAATTCCTGACTGCAATATAATCGATCCTGATAGACTGACCTAATCCCGTTGCCGAAGAAGATATTTTTTGATTCCCCAGGACTCGGTTATTCCCTAAACCCGCCTTAATTATGCCGTTTATGGAAAATCTGTTTATCGAATTTCCCCTTGCCACTTCCATCGTGTTCCACTCCGTGGTAACCCCTACCGGGGTGGAAGATATTGCACTGTTTACCATGTTGACCGCGTTCACTTCACCGGCTACGGGATGATTTGCAGAAAATCCTGTAAAATATGTGGCAGAACCGTATCCGATATACCCCTGTGCTGACGGGACCAGCTGGGTTCCGGAAATAAATGCGGTATTCTTTCCGAATGAAGGGACCGAATTAAGAGCTTCACCAGGTTGATCAAGGGTGACCATAGAACCGCCAACTTCAATGTCCCCGGTGCTTCCCCAACGTGACGTATCAAGCACTTCGCCCTTGAAATGATCGAAAAACGGGAAGGTCTTTTTTCCGTTGCTCTTCGCTGTAGCAGCAGGATTCCCATAGTAGATGAATACATCTGTTCCTGTTGTCGGTATCGAGGTGACATTTACCCAAATTACTGCGCTTGAGGCGTTGGAACTCTGAATCCAGTACGAAAGGTTTTTGTTGGTGGTCGTGGTTATCAGGAGATCTGAGTAGTCAGGTTTCACTTTAGAGCCGAGAAAAACTACATTTCTGTTATCCGTTCCGGTCGTTCTCCGGACCTCAAAAGGAATCTGGTAGTTGACAACGGCGTTATTGGCCGATCCCGTGATTTTGTGCTCCTTCCGATAAGACCATCCGTTAATCATCGGGATAGAGATCTCTATATAATTCACTTTCTGTTCGGTATCGGAGCCCCATACATTACCGGTCGTCATCGTGACCGTGTACTTTCCTCCCCTCGTATACCGGTGAACAGGGTTCTGACCCGATCCTTTTACGGACCCGTCACCGAAATTCCACGTCCACGATGTTGGTGCATTGGTCGAACGATCGTTGAATTGAACGGTGAGTGGCGCATTTCCTGTCGTCGGCGTGGCGACGAACTGCGCTGCCGGAACCTTCGCGACCACTGTCATCTCGTACACCCATTCATTAATCCCGCAGTCTCCTGCGCGTATCTTGAACCATCCCGCCTCTCCCCATCCGGTCCCCCAGCTGTTCTTCGCAATCCAGTACGTGCCTCCGGCATCGGTCCCATAGCCCACGAGCGACACTACGTGATTTCCCCGATAACTACCGGAAACGTGTTTGTACACCCCGGATCGGTAATTTTCAAAGTCCGAGTAAACCTTGTAGAGGGCGACAACAGGTCCACGCATGAGTGCCTGTTTGATAGCTGTTTCCGATACCGGGACTTTTACGTACGACTGAATTTTATACCTACTTGGATCGGTAGGGGGTTTGCACCCGCTGCATGGAAGGTTCGATGCTCTGTAAGGGAAACAGGTTTCATCGACAGTCCCCTTGGCCTGGAGATAGTTCAAGGCTAGATCCTGCCGGCCGCCGCCACAATTCCCTGCGCCCGAGCATGAGACGAGGTCCTGTTCGGAAAGGTTTGGATTGAGAGCGGGAAGGCCGGCACTGATCTCGATCTTCGATTCAAAAGTCGCAATAGTCCCGAACGCCCAGCAACTGCCGCATGAACCCTGGCTCTTGATCGGCGTCGTGTAATCCCCGCCATTATAGGTTCGCCAGTTCAGGTTCGGGGGGAGGGTCGCTTCAACTCCGGGACCACTGGTTTCCGGAACAGCCGGGGTTGAATTTTCGGGGGGGATTATGCCGCCGAGCATTTTCCCAAACTCCTCGTCAGAGAGTTGGGAGACAGATGTTTCGCCAGCCACCCAGTCTACACCGCTTCGGGCAATTGCATTTTGAACATCGAGGAGCTGCGTGTCCGGCGAGAGTCCTTCCGCTGCCACGGGAGAAGAGGTTGATAGTTCCGACTCCGATCCATTATCCGCGTTATATGTGACATTGCATGTTTCGCATGGAGGCGAGACTGCGTCCACTGCCAGGGCCAGGCAACATATGGCCAGGAGACAGATAAGACACGTAATCGCTTGTGAGAATCGAAAGTGATGGGTCATTCCGGGACTCCTGAATTGTACTGGTAGAATTGTATTACATTAATGTAATGCAACACTCAATCTTAATTATTGCCTTTGCTGCACAGTATCCTGTTATAGATCTGGTTTCAATCCAGAATTTCAAAAGATTGAAGTCGGTGAATCCGTATTTTACGCGGTTATTTTCTTGCGATTGTTACGTACCCGCTGTGACAAATCCGCGTTGAGGGGCGGGTTCCGTTTCTCGTACGCGTAATCTCTCTTTCGATGCTCTCGTATGAATGTACCTCGGAAAAAAGGCCTTCTGCTGCTCCCAGTACGAGACTGGCGTGATCGATATAGGGAGTATATACCGCAAGGTAACCTCCCGGGGATATGAGAGAATATGCATGCTCGATATGTCCCGGCCCGACCATGAGGTCGAGATGAACAATATCATATGTACCGTTTGCGGAAAGGACATCTCCCTCAATCACTTCGACATTCGGAAGCGAGGCCTCCTCGATATTCTTTCTCGCCCGTTCAGCGAATTCAGGCCGGTGTTCGTAACTGGTGACAGAATCTGCAATTCCCCCGAAAAAGATCGCTGCAATTCCACTCCCTGTCCCTGCATCGAGGACCCGGTCATGACGGCACATCCCGGTATAGGCGATGACGAGTCCGATATCTTTAGGAAGCATCGGTGCGCCGGTCCTCGGGGCATGCGAGAAAAAATCCCCGGCTTTCGGAACCCGGATTATAAAGTCGGTACCAAGGTGTGTCGTGATCTGGTCGCCTGCCACCTTTCCGACCAGTGCAGCAAGGTCGATTGTCCCGAGATCGGTGGAGAGTTTTCCGGCGCCTGCACGTACAAAATATTCCCTGCCGTTACCGATAAGGAGAACCCGGCGGCCTTCCTCTATCATTTCGGGGAGAGCCTCAGTATCGCTTCCGCGATATCGCCCTTTGTTTCAGTAAGTGCACCCGCTGCTGCTTCCCTTGTGGATCCTGTCTGATCCATTACGAGCTTCACATCATCTTCCGGAATTTGCGGGGCCGATTCCTCGAACCTGGGCTGCCCTGCGATTTGGAACGTGGTGACACCCTGCATGGTCATGGCCGTAACTTCCGCAGAATCGAACACGTAATTACCCTTTGGGGTAACGATGATGATTTTCTGGACATCTTCGATCTGTTCCATGCTCATCCCGAGCTGCTTCATCATCTGTTTCATCTTTTTAGGGTTCATTCCGCCAGGAAACACGTTTACGACCTTCCCTGCCGTACTTTTACCGCTACTCCATAATTAAATGAGAGCATTTCGGTCCCTGAAAGCATCGCCATTCCGGTCGCAATCAGCTGGTCTCCTTCAGTGACTATCATCACCTCGTCCCCGGCACGGATCCCTTCGTCAGCCTGAATAACATGCCGGGCGAATGCATTCTTACCTTCAGAAACGAAGTCCGAGACGTCCCTGGAAATAACCACGCGATTGACGGGTGCGGGAAGGTGCCCGTGAAGCCTTGCCGCTCCTTCAATACTCAGCGTAAGTCTTCCGTCCTCCGCACGAATTGTCGCAATCCGTTTCGACCTGAACAGTATCTGGCGGACCCGGCCGGTCTTCGAAAGAGTGAATTCACACCCTTCCGGAAAGAGGTGAATGCCGGTTCCCTTCCCGAACTGGTAGTCAGCTATGACCCTGGCCCTTTGCAGCATACTGTCCTGCGAGCAGCCGGTTGACACGCTCAATGAATACCACCTCATGCTCTTTCCTGATAAATGCCCCTGCGGCGATCCTGTGGCCCCCGCCGGCTCCGCCGATCTCTGACGATGCGTCGATAAGCGCCTTTTGTAAATCGATTCCAAGCCCCACCATGCGATCGGTAGTCCTCATCGAGACCTTGGTCAGGACAGGGTCTTCGGGAAGCTGACACAGGATGAGGATCGGTTTTCCCGGATTGAGTCGCGGAAGGGCCATTCCGGCACCGATTCCAACGATTGTGTCCGGGAACCTGTTACCTACATGAATGAACTGGAGATGTGAGAGTTCCTCTACCCCTGAATCCAGGATATACTGGAGGAGCTCCCTGATAGCGGCCCTGTGGCTTGAGAGCATTCGCTCGGCCTCACGATAGGCAGTGGTCCGGTTGTCCCTGCATACCGCACTTCCCACTTCGGGCCGGGCCCATCTCCCGCATGCATTCAGAAGGGTGGCAAACTCCGACGCATTTCTTAAAGGCGTGCGGGGGGGTTCTGTCGGGAAGAGATAAGTCTCGTTGAAAAGCCGGGCTGGCGATTCTCCACATGCGATACACTGCTCGACCAGGGCGCTTGTGACCCGGCGCCGCACGTCCAGCGGAAGCTCTTCCCAGACCAGCCACCGGCCGTTCGAGTCCTGGAGCGGAACATTGAGTTTCTTTAAAAATCTCATTGCTCCCTGGGAATTATTGGAAATCCCCGCGATCTGCAGGTCGCCTGAATACGACAGACAGAGATGGATCGGCCTGGTCGAGGTCCCGAAGCAGTTGAGGTCTCCTTTCCTGGCTTCGATACCGCCCGATGCAACACCATCTTCAACAATCTCCCTTGCCGGCCCGACCAGGCATCCGTGTTCCCTGGCCATCATATCACCGACATTTCCAATTACTGCGATCTTGGCGAGATCCTTGTTGGAATTACTCATCTCTTGCGCAATGAGGTAAGCGAGACCTGCAGCGCTTAACTTTTCATACCCATACGGG
>JAJRBP010000185.1 GCA_028679405.1 Methanoregulaceae archaeon
TACCCGGTCATAGGGATGCCTGTCTGGCTCCAGTGGTTCACCTATATCAACCCCAACGCCTACGCGATCCACGCCATGAGGAGTATCATGCTCCGGGGCCAGGGGATAGGGGTTATCGGAACGGACCTCGCCGCCCTGGGGATATTTACCGTTGTCACCCTTTGCATCGGTATCCTGACGTACCGGAGGACGATCGAGTGAATGCACCGGGTGCGCTGGAGCCAGGGCACAGGCCTGCCTCAGGAAGGAAATCGGGAAACCGGGATCCCTGGCCGGGACAGGCCTGTGAAACAGACAGGGCCGGTATACGGGGAATCCTGAAGGTAAGGTCCCGGGTTCATCCCCGCCCGAACAACCTGTCAAGGTTCTTCCCCTGAAACGAGACGATCGTCGGCCTCCCGTGTGGGCACGTGTAGGGGTTTTCAGCTGTCCGGAGCTGGGCTATGAGCCTCTCGCACTGCTCGACCGAGCATGCAGAACCGGCCTTTATCGCACCCCTGCAGGCGACGACCCTGACGATCCTCTCGCGCTCACCGGGCGCTTGTGAAGGTGCGGACCGAAGGAACTCGCCGATGACCTCCCTGATCGCGGCAGGACCGATCGAGCGGCCGAGGACCACCGGTACCGCCTGGATGATGAGGCTTTCCTTCCCGAACTGTTCGATCCCGAAGCCCTCCCTGTTGAGCCCGGGGATCAGCCCTGCCAGGATGGCATGTTCCTGGGGAGAGAATTCGAGCACAAGGGGCGAGATCAGCTCCTGACGCTCACCCTGCGGCGACCGCAACAGCTGCTCGTAGAGGATCCGTTCGTGGGCGGCGTGCTGGTCGATCAGGACAAGGTCGCCGTATTCCGACTCGGCAACGATATAGAGGCCCATGGCCTGGCCTATCACCCGGTACGCAGGGAGGACAGGTTCCCCCGGTCCGGTATCCCTGATAAGCGTTGCACTCCTGCGGAGCCGCCGGTCAGTATCCATGGAGAACGGGGGAGCGGCTTCGTGCACCGCCGGTGCTACTGCCGGCGATGCAGAATAAGATCCCATGACAGCAGATTTCGCTGCGTCGGGTTCAGGCACGAGGTTTTCTCCTCTGAGAGCCTGGCGGACCGCATCGGCAAGGGCTTTGCAGATCTCCTCTTCCCTGCCGATCCTCACGATCTTTTTTGCAGGGTGGACATTCACATCCACATCAGGTCCTGCGATCGAACAGTCGATGAACGCAACGGGGTACCGATCCTTCGGAAGGAGTGTGCCGTACCCGTCGCGCAGTCCTGCCGTGAGCGATCGCGAGATGACTGGACGGTGGTTGATGCTGATGAAGACCTGGTACGGATTCGGGCGCTGGATAGCAGGTTTTGCGATAAAACCGGTAAACTCACCTGACGGGTGGTGCCCGGAGAACGGGACCAGTCCGCTGACAAGGTCTTTCCCATAGAGGTCTGACAGAGTGTCGGACAGGTTGCCTCTCGCGCGGGTGGCGAGGCGTTCTCGCCCGTTGTGGACCAGCCTGAACGCAACTGCGGGATTGGATATTGCCGCCCGCTCCATAACGCCGGTGATCCGGGCGATCTCGGTCTGAAGGCTCTTCTGGAACTTCCGCCTCGCGGGCGTATTGAAAAAGAGGTCCTCTACGAGTACGGTCGTCCCGTCCGGGGCCCCGGTCTCCTCTGAGAGCAGCGTCTCCCCTCCCTCGAATACGATCCTGGTCCCTGCAACCGGCCCGGTTCCCCTCTCCTTGGTGGTAAGGCTGACCCGTGCGACCGCACCGATGCTCGCGAGGGCCTCCCCCCGGAAGCCCATCGTGGTGCATACAGACAAGTCGCCGATCCCTGCGATCTTGCTCGTCGCGTACCTCGTGAAGGCGAGCGCGGCATCGGCAGGACTCATTCCTGCGCCGTCGTCGACCACACGGATGGAACGGACCGTCCCCCCCGAGGACTGCAGGGTGACCGTGATTCTTGAAGCCATTGCATCGATCGAGTTCTCCACGAGCTCTTTTACCACTGAGGCCGGCCCTTCGACGACCTCTCCTGCGGAGATCAGGCTGATAACCCCGGGGTCGAGTACGTGGATGACCTGCCTGGAAGTCATCCGCGCCTCTCCCTGCAGGTCGATCTGAGTTCATAGAGTTTCTCGAGGGCCTGGAGCGGGGTCATGCTCTCGGGGTCGATCCTGGAGAGCTCGCGGATGACCGGATCGGGAGGTGCAGGCCCGGGGGAATCGATCAGCAGGAGCTGCGTATACCTTTTTGCAACTCCCGGGCGGTACTCCCTCTTCTGGATCTCTTCGAGGAGGGCATATGCCCGCTCGATCACCTTTGCCGGCACCCCGGCCCGTTCGGCGACGTGAATCCCGTAACTCCTGTCGGTCGCCCCGGGGATGAGCTTCCGGAGAAAAATGACCGAGCTCCCTGTATCCTTTACTGCGAAATGGTAGTTTCTCGCCCTCTTCCACTCTCCCTCGATCCCGACAAGCTCGTGGAAATGAGTCGCAAAGAGCGTCCGGGGCCCTTCCGTCCCGCGCCCGTGGAGGTACTCGAGCACCGCCTGCGCGATGCAGAAGCCGTCAAGGGTGCTCGTTCCTCTCCCGATCTCGTCCAGGATCACGAGGCTCCGCGAAGTCACATGAGTGAGTATATGTGCGAGCTCGAGCATCTCCACCATGAACGTACTCTGTCCCCGGGCGAGGTCGTCGAACGCCCCGACCCGGGTGAAGATCTGGTCCACGACCCCGACTTTTGCATAGGATGCAGGGACGAAGGACCCCATCTGCGCCATGAGGGTGATGAGCGCCACGCTCCTCATGTACGTGGATTTTCCCGCCATGTTCGCGCCGGTGATTATCAACACCTGTTCGCCGGATGCAGAGAGGGAGAGGTCGTTCGGGACAAACGCCCCGTCCATATGGCGTTCCACAACCGGGTGGCGGGCATCCCGGAGGATGTGGGCGGATCCGGTGTCGACAACCGGCCTCGTATATCCATGCCTTTCGGCAACTTCTGCGAGAGATGAAAGGAGGTCAAGGGTCCCGATCCCCTCCGCGGTCTCCAGAAGGTCCTGGACAGTGCCACGGAGCTCCTCGAGGATCCTTGCATAGATCTCCTTCTCGAGCGAGAGGACACGTTCATCCGCGGCAGTTACGAGCGCTTCCTTCTCGCGGAGCTCCGGGATCGTATAACGTTCTCCCCCCGTGGTCGTCTGCCTCCTTTCATAGTGGGGGGGCACGAGGTGGAGGTTTGCCCTGGAGACCTCGATATAGTACCCGAATACCGAGGTATATCCCACTTTTAAGGACCTGATCCCGGTCTTCTCACGTTCTGTCTGCTGGAGCGCGGCGATCCAGCCCTTCCCCGACCCCGAACGTGCCCGTTCCGCGTCGAGTTTCCCGTCGTACCCCGGCCTGATCACCCCGCCGTTCCGGACGACCGCAGGCGGGTCGTCGGCGATCGCCCTCCGGATCAGGTCGCGGGCTGCCGGACAATCCCTGAGCGCGCCTGCAGAGCCCATAACAAGGGAGGGAGCATGGGTATGGAGATCCCTGACTCCAGGGACGAGCGCAAGTGCATTCGAGAGAGTGCCCAGGTCCCTCGGGCCTGCGTTCCCGTAACTGATCCTTCCTGCGATCCTCGCGATGTCGCCGAGACGGTGAAGGGTTTCACGGAGTTCGCGTCTTACCCCGGTATTCTCCAGGTAATACGCCACCGCCTCGAGCCTGTCGTTGATCCCTGCCGGGTCGGTGAGGGGCGAAGTAATCCATGAACGAAGGAGCCGGCTCCCCATCGCCGTCTCCGTCATGTCGAGCGCCCCGATCAGGCTCCCGGACCTGGTCCGCCCGCTTATGCTCTCGAGCACTTCCAGGTTCCTGAGCGTGACCGCATCGAGCACGAGCGAGCCGGAGGCCCTCCTGTCCGAGAGCATGCCGATATGAGCGAGGCCGCATTTCTGGGTCTCCTTTGCATAACGGAGTGCTGCACCTGCAGCACCGGCTGTCTCCGGCCCTAATTGACCGAATCCTGCGAGAGATCCAGTCCCGAAATGCTCCTGGAGCACTTCAGCTCCCGCTTCCGGATCGAATGCCTCCTTCTTCCAGGTCGTCACCGGAATACCTTCCTCTTCGATAACGGCCAGCAGCTCCCGGGGAAATGCCGGGTCGGTTATGCACTCTGACGGCCGGTGCCTGGCAATCTCTGAACGGAAGGCCGCCCCGTCAGCCTGGCACGAGGATGAGAAGAACTCCCCTGTCGAGATATCGAGAAAGGCGAGCCCGCAAATCTTTTTCTCATCAGGACATGCCACCGACATGAGGTACCGGGCCTGGGGTCCGGGTGCCATCCCCGGATCAATCACCGTACCCGGGGTTATTACCCTGACCACTTCCCTCCGGACTATCCCCTTTGCCGATCGTGCGTCTTCTGCCTGGTCGCAGACCGCTACGCGGTATCCCTTCGCAACAAGGCGGGCGATGTACCCTTCTGCCGCGTGGTACGGTACCCCCGCGAGCGGGATCCTGGACCCTTCCGCACCCTTAGACCGGGAGGTGAGGACGATGTCAAGCTCCCTTGAGACGAGCTCGGCATCGGATCCGAATGTCTCGTAGAAGTCTCCGATATGGAAAAAAAGGATGGAATCCGGATGCTTCGCCTTGATCGCGAGGTATTGCTCCATCGCCGGGGTCTTTCGTGCCGCCGGTGGTGTGCCGTTCCCTGACCCCTGGGACATCGTACATCATATATCCCCGGGGGAGAAATGTCTGGCGATTCGCTTGGCGGGGGGACCTGACAGGATACCCGGGGCCTGTCCGGCCAGGGAAGAATGATATCCGATCCCGGCCGATCAGGTTTCCATGGTGCTGCCGGGTTCAGACGGTCCGGATGTGTCCGCACGACTTCCCAACAGGCTTTCCCGCGAGAAAAGCCCGTATCTTCTTCAGCATGCGTACAACCCCGTGGACTGGTACCCGTGGGGAGAGGACGCATTCCATCGCGCGAAGAAAGAGGATATCCCGGTCTTCCTCTCGATCGGGTACGCCTCCTGCCACTGGTGCCACGTAATGGAAGAGGAGTCATTCGGGGACCCGGTGGTTGCAGCCCTGCTGAATTCCTCCTTCGTCTGCGTGAAGGTCGATCGCGAGGAACGCCCGGACATCGACCACCTGTACATGACCGCCTGCCAGATGCTGACCGGTTCCGGCGGCTGGCCTTTAACGCTCCTGCTCACGCCGGAAAAGGAGCCGTTCTTTGCCGCGACGTATATCCCGAAGGAGTCCAGGTTCGGGGCTTCCGGACTTCTTGACCTCGTGCCGAGGCTCCGCAGTATCTGGGATGAACGAAGGGGGGAGGTTGTCAGGGTGGCAGAGGAGATCACGAGGTCGCTTTGTGAGCCTCCGCAGGATAATGGCTCCGCGAGGCCGGATAAAACCACCCTCACGGAGGCATACCGCGACCTGGCCTCCAGGTTCGACAGGGTGAACGGCGGTTTCGGTCGGTCCCCGAAATTTCCCGAACCCCATCTCCTCCTCTTCCTTCTGCGGTACTGGAACCGTACGGGTGAAGAATCCGCTCTCCGGATGGTGGAACTGACCCTGGATAAGATCGACCTCGGTGGGATCCATGACCACGTGGGCTCTGGATTTCATCGGTACTCAACCGACGAGGCATGGCTCGTACCCCACTTCGAGAAGATGCTCTGTGACCAGGCGCTCATCGCCATGGCCTGCACAGAGGCATACCTCGCAACCGGTTCCCCCAGGTACGAAAAGATGGCCAGGGACTGCCTCGGATACGTGCTTTCAGACCTGGTATCCCCGGAGGGCGCATTCTACAGTTCCGAGGATGCCGACAGCGGGGGGGAGGAAGGCAGGTATTACCTCTGGACATCAGGTGAGATCACCGGTTGTCTCGGCGAGGAGGCCGGGCGGGTCTTCTCTCTTGCCTACGGCGTTACACCGTCAGGCAACTTCCCGGGTACGGGAACGGGAAGAACCGGGGAAAACGTCCTGCACCTTACCGCATATCCCGACACTCTTGCCGGCAGGCTTGGAATGGACCGTGACCACCTGTCTGAGGTGCTGGCGAGATCAAGGGAGGTCCTCCGTAGCGAACGGAACCGCCGGGAAAGGCCGGCGCGCGACGACAAGGTCATCGCGGACTGGAACGGCCTTATGGTCGCAGCTCTTGCAAAGGCCGGCCGGGGCCTTTCGGACCCGTCTTTTACCGACGCTGCTGCCCGGGCTGCCAGGTTCATCCTTGACCGGATGCGCCCGCCCGATGGCGGGTTGTTCCACCGGTTCCGGGATGGTGAGGCTGCTATCCCCGGTCGCGCCGGGGATTACGCCGCGATGGTCCTCGGGCTGGTCGAGCTCCACCTGACCACCATGGACCCCTCCTGGCTCGATCACGCGGTAAAACTCACCAGGTATCTCGTGGACCATTTCGGCGATAAAGTCCATGGGGGGTTCTTTCTCACGCCCTCCGGGGAGAACGATCTTCCGGTACGACAGAAAGATCTCTATGACGGGGCCGTTCCTTCTACAAATTCCATCGGCTTTCTGGACCTGCTCCTCCTCACCCGGATCACCGGCGCAGGCGGTTTCGAAGAGGAGGCCGGGCGTATCGCGGGGATGTTCTCACAGGCGGTCCGATCATCCCCGTCTTCGTATGGATATTTCCTCTGCGGACTTGACTACGCGATCGGACCTTCGCACGAGGTGCACGTCCGCGGGGACCTGTCCTCGCAAAAGACGAAAAAGATGGTAGATACTCTCCATGCGTCCTATATCCCCTCGACCCTCGTCCTGCTTCGCCGGCAGGAAGCGGCAACTCAGGGCAATGAAACCGGGGGAATCCCTGACGGCCAGGGACTTGCAGAAGTATGTTCCGGGCGCGCCTGCATGCCAGGACTCGGCTCGCCCGGGGAGGTACTTTCGCTCGTCGGGGCAAGGAGGAAAGTGATCGTTGAGCCAGGAAAAAAATAATTTTTAGAGATTTTTCAATGCGACGAGGTCTTTTACCCCGGAAAGTTTCCAGACGAGCGACCGCTCCTCCCGCGCAATTGCCTCGGGGGGATCTTCCGGGGAGTGGCCGAGAGCGGCGAGAATATTCCTGGAGAGGTGCCTGGACTCGATCAGGTCAACGAATTTCTGCCTGATAAGCTTCTTCTCGATGGAGTCGGAAACTTCCTCCAGGTAGCCCTGGATGGTAACGAAAGTATAGTTCGAGAGGTCGGACGTATACTTCTCCACCTCGACCGAGACGTACGGGCTTTTCCTGAAATACTCAAGCTTCTTCCCGTATTTCGTCGAGAGGAAGTAGAGGAATTTACCGTCGAATACGTATAAAAAGGGGGCGATGTACGGGTATTTCTCGCCGTTGAAGGCGATGCGGCACACGTACCCCTCATCGATGAGCTTGTCGTACTCGTTCTTGTCCATGCGGGGGATCTTCACGATATCCACAGGTCACGCACCCATGTCAGTATTACGGGCCTCCCTGAAAAAAGGTTCACATTTGAATCCGGAACAGGATCAGCCGGCAGGTCTAATCGCCGAAGGCTTCTCATCCGGGAACGGGCGAGGTCGTATACCCTGCCGCCTTCCATCCTGTGAACCCGCCGAGGAGATTTTCTACCCACCTGTACCCGTTGCGCGCAAGAATGCTCGCGGCGAGGCTCGCCTTATACCCTGCATCGCAGTATACGATGACATGCTGGTCCAGGGGTACTTCCGAAATCCTGGCGGGGAGCTCCCCGATGTAAATGTGATGCGTCCCCGGGATCTCGCCGTGTGCGACTCTGTTCCGTTCATCCCGGACGTCGAGGAGGAAGAGCGGGCCGGAAGCGAGCCCCATGTCAAGGTCCTGAACTGAAAGCGTCCCGGTCTTTCCGATCTCAAGCCCGGCCTTGAACCACGACGCGAATCCACCGGCCAGGTATCCTGCCAGGTTGTCGTACCCTAACCTGACAAAATGCGATACGACCCCGCCCAGTTCGAGGTTGAAATCATCGACAAGGATCACCGGCCGGTCGTAATCGAGGAACCATCCCATGAAAGAGGGCAGGCCGTCCCTCCATATCGAGAGGCTGCCCGGTACGTTCCCTGCGGCGAATGCCGTC
>JAJRBP010000156.1 GCA_028679405.1 Methanoregulaceae archaeon
AGGATTGCATTGGTCACCGTGATGAGCGCCTGGGGGAGCACAAGGTCGATGAATGCGAGATTCAGGTCCGCGAGTCCTGGGATGACAAGCCCCTGGAACTGGATCAGGTGGATCTCAGGCACACCCTGGATGAATATGCCTGCCACGACTGCTGCTGCGTGCAATACGAGTGAGGAGATATCGGGGACTTTTCCCAGCCGTGCTCCCAGGAAGACCAGGAGAATGAGGCCGGCCCCGGCTGCGAAGACCCAGGGGTCGCGGAGCATGAACTCCCCGCTGCTCCGGAGGAGGAGGAGGGCAAGGCCGAGCTGGATACCCCGGACAACGGATTCGGGAACATATTTTCTGATGTAAAACATCCACTTCCCGAAACCGAGGACGAGGAAGAGGATACCGAGGAGTAATCCGGCCGCAGCGATCTCGGCACCGCCAAGCTCAGCCGAGATGGCGACGACCGCGATCACCTTCATGGGCTCCACGGGAACAGGGAGCCGGTAATACGCGCCGGTAATCACGAACCAGATCCCGAAAAAGAGAAAGATTACGCCGAGGTTAAGGTCGCAGACCGCGGCGACCGCGAACATGAGCGGGATGATCGTCCCGAAGTCTCCCACGGCTCCCGCAAGCTCGGAGAGGTTGAATTTCGCTGCAGGCAAGATCTTCTGTTCCACCATACGGTCAGCCGTCACGTTTCAGGGTCGGCGGGAAACCAGTCATCGTCGCCTGTTCCCATGAACTGCAACGGTGAAAATTGTATCGCCTGCTGCCTTAAGGTTCTCTCACAAAAAAAAGAGGCGGGTTGGATTATACCGGAGCGACTTCACCGGCACACGTGCAGTTGAACGGTGCGGCCACGCAGACATCAGGCGAGAGCGGGGTGAAGAGGCTCTTCCCGTACTTCTCGGTCCCGAAATCCCCGACAACTCCCAGCCCTTCCTTCGAGATGAGCCAGTTGATGAAACGGTCGGCCTCCTTTATGTTCACGTTCGGGTTCTTTGCCGGGTTCACGGCGATTGCACTGTACCGGTTCAGGAGCGCTCCTCCTTCGGTAACGAGGGGAACGAGGTTCTGCTGCCCCTTGTACGCGAGGTACGTCCCCTCATCAGAGAGCGTATATGCACCCTTCTGGCTTGCAAAGACGAGTGTGTCACCCATGCCCTTTCCGATCGAGAGGTACCATGGTCCTGTCACGTCCTTTGTGTAGTTGAAGCCTGCCTTGCCCCAGATGCCCTGCTCCGCGGTGTGGGTCCCCGACTTGTCCCCTCTCGAGGCGAACAGCACTCCCGCGGTATTGTTCTTTCCAAGGGCAAGTATCTTTGCGAATGCAGCCTCGGGGGTCATGTTCGCGATCTTTGCAGGGTCGTTCTGGGGACCTACGATGATGAAGTAGTTGTAGGCGAAGCACCGCTGGTTGAGGCCGTAGCCGTCGTCCATGAACGTCTTCTCCTGGGAGGGAGAGTGCACGAGCAGGAGGTCGACATCGCCCCGTTTCGCAAGCTCGATCGACTGCCCGGTCCCCTGGGACGTGATCTTTACGATGATCCCGGTCTCGTTCTGGTACAGGTCCTGGACCTTGTTGAGGAGGCCGGTGTCGTACAGGCTCGTGGTCGTGGCGATCAGGAGCTCCCCGGGCTTATGGGCGGTCGTGTTGGCCGTGGCGGCCGGTGTGGCCGTCGTTGCCGGCGCTGTTGTCGCAGGTGCCGTTGTCGCCGGTGTCGTTGCAGGAGGAGTCGCGGGCGGTTGCGTCGTGCAACCTGCAAGGACGATTCCAAGGATTATCAGGAGTGCAAATGCACCCACCACAGGTAATCTTCGAGATGTCATGAACATACTTCAGTGAAACTATATTTAAGAATTATCAAATTGAACCGGGAGAAATCCAGGGGAACCGGTATTCGTTGCTGAATTCACAAAATTTTTCAGGGATATTCGAACCAGGGGATATTCAGGTTCTTTTAATCAGGTTAACTTAACCGATAATCTGCGAAAATAACATATGCGGAGGAGTTTTTAGTACATAGGGAAAAAAAGCCGTGTCGAATGAAATAATCACCGGATTTGTCCAGGCTGTCGACCTTATCATGTCCCTGGACCCGGAGATCATAAGGATCACCACCCTCTCGCTCGCGGTCTCTCTTACCTCCACTGCGTTGTCGGCAGCGATATCGATTCCGCTGGGGACCCTGATCTATTACAGGGAATTCTTCGGGAAACGGATGCTCATCAATATCATACAGACCCTCTATGCTCTTCCGACGGTCCTTGCAGGACTGCTGCTCTTCCTCCTCCTGTCCAACCAGGGGCCGCTCGGCCCGCTCGGCCTCCTGTTCACCCCGACAGGGATGATCCTCGCCCAGATGATACTCGTTACCCCCCTGATCGTCGGCCTGACCATCAGCGCCCTCTCCGGGATCGACCGGGAGATGAGGAACGCGATCTCATCGCTCGGCGCCACGACCTTCCAGTCGATTCTGACCCTCATCCAGGAGGCACGGTTCGCGATACTCGCGGCGGTCATCCTCGGTTTCGGCAGGGCGATCTCCGAGGTCGGGGCGGCAATGATCATCGGGGGCAATATCAGGGGATATTCGGGCTCCCTCATCTCGGGGACCAGGGTCCTGACGACCGCGATATCGCTCGAGACCTCGCAGGGGGACTTCGCCTTCGCAATTGCGCTCGGGATCATCCTTCTCGGAGTCGCCGTCGTGGTGAACCTCGGGCTGAACATCGTCCAGTCCGGTTTCCTTGCGAAGAATTCATGGACGTCATGAGATACAGGATGAGAGGAGCAAATGATCGAGGCTGAATCCCTGGGAAAAACCTACGACAGGAAAGAGATCCTCCGCGGGATATCCCTGTCTGTCCGTGATGGGGAGATACTGGGGCTCATCGGACCCAGCGGGTCGGGGAAGAGCACCCTTCTCAGGCTCCTCGATCTCCTGGAGACCCCGACCACGGGCCGCCTTACGATATTTGGCGAGGACGCCCTCGAACCAGGTTCCCGTTTCCGTCTCAGAAGACAGATGGCAATGCTCAACCAGAAACCAGTCATCTTCAACCGGTCGGTCTCGGATAACATCGCGATCGGGCTTCGGTACCGCGGGGTCTCCACCGGTGAGACGAGGCGGAGGGTTGCATCCATGCTCGACGAGATCGGCCTCTCGGGGTACGGCTCGAGGGCGGCACGGACCCTCTCGGGCGGGGAAGCACAGCGGGTGGCGCTTGCCAGGGCGGTCGTCACCGATCCCGAGATCCTCTTCCTCGACGAACCTACGGCAAACCTTGACCCGGTATCGGTAGAGAAGATCGAGGAGATCGTCCTCCGGCTGAACAGGGAGTCCTCGATCACCACGGTCATCAGCACCCATGACATGCTCCAGGGGCAGAGGCTTGCGAAGAGGATCGGGGTTATCATGGGAGGATCGCTCCAGCAGACCGGGACGACCAGGGAGATATTCCACCAGCCTGCCACAAAGGACATTGCACAGTTCGTGCGGGTGGAGAATATCTACCCCGGCACGATACTCTCGAACCGGGGCGGCGAGGTCGAGGTAGAGGTCGCCGGGAGGAAGATCTTTGCAATCACAAATCTCCTGCCTGGGAAACGGGCGAACGTCCTCTTCCGTGCCGAAGACGTCACCCTCCATATCGGGGAGGATACAAAAAGCAGCGCCCGGTACGTGTTCTCCGGAAGGATCAGCCGCCTGGTCCCGTCCGGCCC
>JAJRBP010000050.1 GCA_028679405.1 Methanoregulaceae archaeon
GCTGCCATCATCCGGCAATCGTCTCCAGTATCCCGGGATTTCGCATGAAGAGCCAGTACCCTTTTCCAGGGTACACAGGGGCTTCGTCGGTGTGCGAACCGCTGCCCCCGTTAACGATGGAGGTCTCGTACCTCTGGGTCAGCGGGTTGAACCCGATTGCCGTCGTCCAGTTGCCCGAGACTGACCGGAGCGCTGAATGCGCAGGTGCCTGGCTGATATCAGGACACCCGACCAGGTTCCATCCAGGGGGCAGATCCTTTTGCAGGGACAATGTGGCTGCCCCATTAAAGGTCAGCAGGATTGCGGTCTCCGACATCGAATAAATCCAGATCGCGTCGAGAGGCCTGATGGGGTCAGAGGCCTTGATCTGCCTCCAGTTGCGGAGAGAGGCATCATAGGTGAAGAGGGACCTGGAGCCGGTATCGACCTGGCCAAATACTTCCGATGCGTTCCTGTGGCCGTCGGCAAGAGTCCGTGGTGTCGAGACCAGGTTCCAACCGGTTTGCAGCGGGATAGTGAGCGTTGCGGGTTCAGGCCCGGGGATTCCGCAGGTGAAGGTCCCATTAACACGATACACGTCGACACTGTCACCGTTGTCGTCGCTCATTTGCCTTACGGAGGTGTTCAACGACGTCGTTCCCGCTGAATTGGCTCTGACGGTCAGGAATGCGAGAGTCACGCCTGTCGATCCCGGTCCGATCGTCTCCTCCAGGTCAACGGCTTTCAGCCAGGCGGAGCCGGGCTCCGTTTCCGAGCTTTCCTGCAGGACAGCCCACGCAGGGAAATCCAGTGCTTCGATGTCTGCGACCCCCGGGTTGGAAAGGGCGATCGAGATATTAAATCCGGAGAGTCCGTCCTGGAAGCCGTCGACACGGATCGGGATAACCGCAGTTTCACCTGTCACAGAAACGGTGGCATTCCCGGTGCTCATGGTCACTCCTGCTCCTGCCGGCATGGTGAAAATCACAAAAAGCATGATCGCGATTATCCCCGGAATTTTCATACACATTTTACTCCACCGTGGAGTTTATTGCATGATGCTATCGAAATCCGTGTTTTATCCCCGGTGATTTCAGAAAAAGAACTGCGGGTCTGTTTTCCCCAACCGTATCCGGCCGGCCTGGAGACGGATACATCTTTTCCAATGCCAGTCACTCTCTTCCGGTTTTCAACTGATTCGAAAAAACTCCCCTTTTGTCGGATCATATTTCCCTCTCTTCATCACCTAGACTGACCCAGTCGGGTATTTCCTCTCGATAAACGTGTCGTTGACAAGATCGATCTTATACTCCCTGACCGTATCCGGAAGGATGGTCAGGTCTATGGTCTGCGATCTCTGGCCCTGTGCCACCCTGAGCGAATAACTGCCGATGCTCCTGTACCTGAATGTCCACGGGGTCGTCCGGTACGTGTTGGCCCCGTCGAGGTAGATCTGGGCACCTGAAGGCATGCTCGTCACCTTCAGCTCCCCATAGGGATACGTACTCATCGGCAGGATGATCTCTGCATCGGTCTCCTTCGTCGGGTCATCCATCAGCGAGACCTCCTGTTCGACAGGGATAAACCCGAGTGCCGACAGTGCGATCACATGCTTCCCCTCCGAAAGGTTCCGGACAAGGCAGGGGGTTTTCTCCCCGGTCGGGAACCCGTCGACGAGAATATCTGCGCCAGGAGGTTCGGATATGACACGGACACCCGCGAGCAGGGGTTCCCCGTCCCTGATCGTAACCGTATCCCCGGTGTTCAGGAAGTCGGAGATCGGTCGCGAGATATAGCATCGGTCATGGCTGAACGTGATGAATGACCCTGTTTCCGTGAAACTGATCACGGTGGGGATGCGATATGACGGAAAATGACCGTTCAGGGTGAACTCTTCCCCGGAAAAATCGTCAGACTCGATCGTGAAGGACCTGGCGACAGCCGTACTCTGGGTGAAGGTCACCCCGCTGATCATCCCCTTGTATACCCAGACCTGCTTCGATGAGACCGGGAAGGCCATACGGTCATGCGAGAGCCGGACGGTGTGGAGTCCTTCCTTGAGACCGTACACCACATAAGGCGTCACTGCATCGAGTTTCCTCCCGTCCAGCGTGATCGCTGCTCCCTCCGGGAGCGAATCGATTGAAATGCCACCATATATCCCGGAATCGTCACCACCAGCGGGGACTGCCTCCGGTGACTGGATGGGCAGCGCGGTCCCCGACATGTTGAGTGGAAGTTCAACCGTCGTGTTCCCCCTGACGATGAGAGTACCCCCTGAAGGGTCATACCCGTGAAGTTCGATCCGTATTGTGTGCGCCCCTTCAGTTATTCCCGTCGCAGTGAAAGGCGTCGTCTGGCCGATCGAAACCCCGTCAAGCACGATTTCAGCTCCCGACGGGTCCGAGATTATCGTGAGTGCCCCGGAGACATCCTGATTTTTCCCGTCCTTTGCAGCCGGAAGAGGTGCCGGGTTATCAGGTGCAGGCCGGCTGAGCTGGTCCGTCGGCGGTTGGTTCCCTGAAGAAGCCTGAGTAGGTCCCGAAATGAGATCGAGGAGCATTTCGAGGATCCCTCTGAACGGATCGGGGATGGACGACAGCGGATCCGCGGTTGTTGACCTCTCCGCGGTAAGATTCTGCGTAACCACCGTGGGAGCCGTCGACCGCAGGCTTGTGGTGACTGTCCGGGGAGAGGTAACCTGGTACTCGACGGGGAGGGAGGCCGTCTGGGATGCCGGCGAAGCGTTCGACGCGAACTCGAGGGTAAGGATTGCGTTCCTGTTCTCCAGGTACCTCCCCGGCCCTTCCCCGGGGATGCTCTGTACCGTCACCGTGTTTCCGGACGGGAGGATATTCCCGGTAACGTTGAAGGTCAGGACCTCCGGGTTTGCGCTTCCCGTGAAGGACCCGTTCATCTCCTTCCCGTTGAACAGGACCGCGTTCCCCTTCCCGGCCTGCGTTGCCGGTCCGGTGCCGGAGAGAACAAGGGTTGCATTCTGAAGGCGGAGACCCCGGGGGACCGCACCGAACTGAGCGGTGGTGGTTGCGCTGTCCGGGTCCGAACCTTTTGCTGCCTGGATGATATCGCAGCCATCGTCTATCCAGACAACCGCGCTCCCCGGTGGAGATGCAGGCATTATCGCGGTGAGTAATCCCCCGTACAGGGTGCAGACCGTATCGGAGGCACCGTTACTCTTCACCCTGACCGAATGGCGGCTGCTTCCCGCGGGGAACTCCCCGGTAAAGATATGTGTCGAAGAAATACCCCCTGATCCATCTTCTGCCTGGTCACGGAACACCTCCCCTGCCTTCCATTCGTCACCATCTACTGAGACCGAGAAGTCGGGCACGACCCCGCGCCCGGACGAAACCTCCCTCCCGTCTCCGGCGTAGAGGGAGATCCTGCCTGAAGCCTGCGACAAGTTCATCGCAAAAGACGGGAGCTGAATCTCAGTAGAGGACTGGCCTTTCAGGATGGCCGATCCTGCATCGATCCGGGTAAGTGAGACCGTGCCGTTTATCCACGAGAATGTGGAGGGAGTGAGCGTACTCCCGCCATACTGCGACCCGGAACTTCCCTGGATGGTCTCCTCGACCTGGATTCCGCCACCGGCAACGGCTGGTGGCTGGTCCCCGCCCTCCCGGGTGGTCTTCACCGAATACCCGCTCGCACCTGTGCCCTCGTTCGTCACGTCGTTCGTCCATGAGATCCCCCGTCCCTGGTTCGACTGGTTGCACCAGCCGTACGTGTTGAACACCGTGAAAGCAGGGCCGCCTTCGATCTCGTACTCGACCCTGACCATCCCGTCGTCGATGAGGTTCGTGAGGTTGCTGTTCGGACCGAGAAGTCCGGCCCTGAGATCGATAAACGCGAACCTGAACTTCTGCGTGGGGTCGTTCATGTCCTGGCCTGAATAAATGGGATAGGGTTCCCCGCTATACGGTTTCCATGACTGGAGACCGTAAATGAAATCTTCTTTGCCGAACACATCGTCGACTGATCCCTCCGTGTAGGTGATATCCCCGGCCGATGGCGGCTGGTTCAGGACAGGGGTCGGGGTCCACTGGTACCCGCTCGCACGGATGCGGACCTGGTAGTCATCCGGAACGTCTCCCTGGACCGCAACCATCAGGATGAGATCGTCGGAAAACCCTCTTCCACCGGTATCAGACAGGTAAAATGTTCCGCTCTTCGCGTCGGTCATGGTCACCTGGCCGTAAGGCTCGGAGGGGGTCGTTGTCATGTGAAGCGCGTTGATGCCACCTCCGTCGAATTTCACGTATTTCGTCCCCCCGCCATGCGCCATCGTGATATCGATATGGTGGTAATCAGGGAGAACGATCCCGCCGACGTCGGCCGCATCCGTCCTGTACGGGATGAGACCGGACAACGACCCGGCGGCGAGGAAGATAAGCAGGATTATCAGGGATGTCTCTTTCATGCTCGGCCCTTCGCATGTTCTGTCAAGCTGGCGGATGCATTCCCGACTTCGGGTTGAATCCGTGAAATGATGGCAGTATGCTCTATAGTCTGGGCGAACTACGGATATGTATTCCGATAGAAATTTTGGAATAAATTAGATTTAATTAATATTGTTAACAATTTTTTTAATACGCTGGTTTGAAGAATTCCGGGGTGATATCTTTTAGAGATTACCCATGACCATCTTTCTTGCGGTCGACGACACCGATGTCGAGGGGTCCCGCGGGACGGGCAGGCTTGCGAGGGCTGTCGGCCAGGCCGTCTCCAGGGATTACCCGGTATTCGCGGTGACGCGCCACCAGCTCTACGTTCACCCCGATATTCCGTACACCTCTCATAACAGCTGCGCGGTGGTCCATATACTTGCAGGCGGGGATGCAGCTGCGAAAGAGATCTTCGATACCGGGAAGGAGGTCGTCCTCGGGGACTTCATCGAAGGAAGCGATCCCGGCATCGCGGTCGCCGCATCCGATGCGATCACTCCCGCGATCGTCGCTTTCGGCTTCGATGCAAAAAGGGTGATCCTTACCCAGGAAAAGGCACGCACCCTCGCGATGAACAGCACGATCAGGCTCGAAGGCCTGGGGGGTACCGAGGACGGGGTCATCGGGGCTGTGGCCGGCCTCGGTCTCGCGTCCACCGGCTACGACGGGAGGTTCCTCTCCTGCGGGAGGGTAAGGGATATGACCGGTCCGCAGGAAGCCTGTGATCTGCTCGAAGCAGGGATCGACGACGTGCTCACGATGGACGGCCGGAGGATCGATCAGGGCAGGATCATGGTCGAGGAAGGGAAATCGGTGAAACCGTGCCCTGTGAACGGACGCGTGGTGCTCTTCGTGGAAGACCGCGAAGGCACGCTCCATGCCGTGAAACGTGACTGAGCATGGGAGATGCCGGTTTTCGGAGACGGGTCATCCTGGCTCTTCTTGTATTGGCAGTCTTTATTGTTTCCATGATAGGC
>JAJRBP010000093.1 GCA_028679405.1 Methanoregulaceae archaeon
TCTCCGGCTGGCTGAGAGCCTCGACCGGAGCCACATGGGACTGGTCATGGATGTCCGGTTCACTGGCGACAGCGGAGATCGCGTGCACCTGAACATCCATGCCCCGGAGGACTGCCATCTCGAGATGAAGGGGGTGGAAAACGAGAGTGCGAACTTTGAAAGGATATTCCGGAAAAAAATGGTTCTCCAGATCCAGAATTCCGGGCATTCCGATATTTAACAAGGGTTTGTGAGCGAATGATTCCGGAAAGAACGCTGTAACTCTGGATCATGGCTACCAAAGGAGGAGAGAAATGCCGGAAGTGTTACCCATGCTCATCCGCCTGGAAATACCTGCAGCGGAGGCAATCATCCCGATCAACTCCGGCCGGATTTGACCGGTGCGCTTTTCGGGACACCCCCGGTATGCGAACTCTCCCCCCATGTACACACGGCGCTGCAGGCCGGTAACCATTCCGATATGAGGAGGTTTAATGATTTTTTGTGGGATGTCTGCCTCGTGAATGGTTCAGGCGATTCCACAGGGTCTCATTATCTACCCCCCCCAGGGTATCTGTGAAATGCATGCCTGTGAACACCCTTTTCAAAAAAAATTCCTCCCGGGAGAACGAGATCGTGTGCCTGGACGGCGTCATCGGAAGATTAACAGGTTATATGCAGAATAGCGACGTATCTTCGCTTTTCTGTCTCCATCGTGTGGAGAAGATCGGGAGTAGGGCCGATGATAGCCTGATATGATGATAGTTGTTCCTGCGCTTCAGGAGTGATGGGGAGATCTCCATACTGTCCCCTTCCTACAAATACCACGTCAGGATGTTCTTCCTCGAGGATGTCAAGTTCATCAGGGGAAAGTGGGGTGTGACCATACAAAGCCTTGAGATGCTTTGAGCGCTTTTTTAAACGCCTGGTGATACTCCCGTCTGTATGAATGATGATATCGTTGTTATAAGTCTCACCCCCGATCTCGATCCAGCCGAATCCGGTTTTCATGGCACGTATCCTTCAATCACCTAGTATGAGAAAACTAGGGGATTAATTACTTCCCGGAAATTGACTTATGGGAACTAAAAAAAAGGGGGAAAAATATTCCCGCTTACTTCCTCGATTGTGCTTTTTTTACCGCCACCCTGAATCCCTGCAGGGCCAGTAACAGGTCGAGTGGCTTCTCACTCCGTGCTGCCACTTTTCCGAGAAACACAAACCCGGTATTCCCGTCGAGGGTAATCGGCTGCCCTTCGAAGAGATCCTGCCCACCAAGATGGATGCGATGATGGGGCTGGTCGATGACGAGGTCCGGGCAGTTGACGATGCATACCTTGCCAAGTTCACGCGCGACAACCGCTGCATGGGAGGTCCTTGCTCCGCGTGCGGTAAGAATGCCTGCTGCCGCACTGATCCCCGGGATATCGTCAGGGGATGCGGTCTCCCGGATGAGGATAACGGGCCCTTCCCGCGCATCCTCCTCAGCACGCTTACTGCTGAGTGCGATGGTTCCCGAAGCGACCCCACCGGAAGCTGATAATCCCCGGGCAATCGGGAAATCCGGGGAATCGACTCGTTCCTCCACGATCGAACCGGGGTCCAGTCCCTTCAGCAGTGCCAGTGCCGCTTCAGGCTGGATGACCCCCTCCCGGCAGAGTTCGACCGCGATCCGCAAAGCCGCCAGCGGTGCCCGCTTGCCCGACCGACTCTGCAGGATATACAGTTTGCCATTTTCCGCGGTAAATTCAATATCCTGCATATCCCTGAAATGCGATTCGAGGCGGATCGCGGTCTCTTTCAGGCACCGGTAGACCCCCGGCATCTCCTCGCGAAATGCCTTCTGGGATGAGGCCTCGTTGATACCGGAAACCACATCTTCACCCTGCGCACCGAATTTGAAATCGATTAACAATTCGTTCTCGCCTGTCCACGGGTTCCGGGTAAATGCGACTCCGGCACCGGAATTCTGCCCCAGGTTGCCGAATACCATCGCTTGCACCGTGACCCCGGTCCCCCGAACGCCGGAGAGAGCATGCGTCTTCTTGAATGCCTCTGCCTTCGGGTTCGTCCACGACCGGAGCACTGCAGAAGATGCCATCTCCAGCTGGGCATACGCATCATCCGGAACTCCGGAGCCCGTTCCGGCGAGCTTTTTCTCATATTCCCCTACGATCCGGCGAAGGGTGCCCGAATCCAGTTCGGTCTCGTCCCTGACTTCCTCCGAGGTCATCGCCTCCCGAAGAATTGCCCGGTGAAGCCCCGGATCCTGTCCAAGGATGATCTCGCTGAAGTTCTCGAGGAAACGCCGGTAGGAATCCCATGCGAATCGCGGGTTACCGGTCATGAAGATCAGCCCGCGGACGGTCTGCCGGTTTAGTCCCACGTTAAGAATCGTGTCCATGATGCCCGGCATCGATACTGGTGCGCCGGAGCGGACCGAGACAAGCAGGGGCCGCCTCATGCTCCCGAACCCGAGGTTGGTAACCTCCTCAAGATGCCGGATGCCCTGCCTGATCAGGTCCGGCACATCCGGGGGAAGGGTACGTCCCAGGACATAATACTCTTCACATATCGATACGCCCAGGGCAAATCCGGGGGGGACCCGGATTCCCAGTCCGTCGATTTCCGCAAGTCCCGCAGCTTTGTTACCGAATTCTTCAGGAGGCACCGGGGAACCGGTTCCCGAGCCAAATGTGACGATCCGTGGGAACGGGGACACAGCAAATCACCGGTTCATGCGCTCAAAAATGGTGTCACGCATGATGTATACGGTCCGCATCAGAGAATTGGTCGATTCCTCGATAAACTGGGCGAGCTGGAACGATACCCAGAGCTCCTTATAATCCGTGCTGGAAACAAGGATTGTTTTTTCCGCTTTTCTCAGCGCTTCATCGCATTCCCGTTCAAGGCTTACCACGCGATCGACGGCAGAGAGGAAGTCCTGCATCTCATCCCTGCTGTACCCTTTGTAGATAAACTGTGTCGCAATGAGTGCTTTTAAATATCTCTCCGATGCCTGCAATGCCAGGTCGGCCATCTGGATGAGTTCGTTATTGATCGTTCGCGAGCCGAGTCCCGGGATGATGAGGGTCGTATAGAAACTTGCCTCTTCGAGGTAATCGACTGCATCATCCGCTTTGGTGAGGAATTCGATAAAGAATTCCGCCGGCTCGATTCTTCTCGCCAGCATCCGGACCCTGCTCACCAGTTCATCTGCTTCCGATTCCCAAATTTTCGCTCGTTTTGCGCTCCGGGCTGCATATTCTGTGTCTCCATCCCGCTGGATATGGATCAGGGCATCCCTGACTGCCGTGCCAACCTCGATCATGAGGGTTGCATGTTCTTCGCATATCTCCATCAATTCCTCGTGTGCAGACCGGAAATATCGCATCATCTCGACTTTTATCTCATCCTGGACAAGCAGTCTCGACTGCCCGGCGAGGAGCCCCTGTGCAGCGGTCTTCAACACCCATTCCAGGTACCCGCGGGTCTCTTCCGGGCCCAGTATCTGATAAAGAGGTTCACCGTACCGCAGCGGGACTTTCGCGGCGAGTTCCAGCGCCTCGTACACGATCCGTTCCCCTCCCAGGTTGAGAAAGGCAATATGCCCCACCTCGTTATCGGCCGCCCACTTGAGCACCAGAATGGCATCCCTGTTCAGGAGAAAATTCCGGAGACGCTTTCGTGCACGGTTCCAGTCGATCAGGAAAACAATGCGTGAACCCAGGTGCGTCAGGAATTTCGAGAGATCTTCCGGTGAACCCGCGGAATACCGGCCGACGGTCAGATGATAGATCTCCTTCTCGAATCCTTCCACACCTCGTCGTGAGAGAGTATCATCCCATTTCACCTCCCATCCGTCGAACATGCTCTGGAAGAACTGGAGGCGCCCCATGTGAATATCCGTGTACGTGATGGTCGCGGTCTGATCCTCGACCGTTATCACGAGGATATGGGCATCGGTCACGCCGATGTCATTCTGAATGACGAGTTTCCTGTTCGAACGGGTTGCCGTCGTTCCCAGACCGGGATGTTCGAATTTCAGGGGGGCAGTCCGGTTCAGACCTTCCATGAATGCCGTGACGAGCGGCCGGTCATTATCGCCCAGGAGATAGGTCCGTGCTCCTCCGATCGTCTCGTGGGAGAGCTCAACCTGGAGCGCATTAAGTGCTTTATGCAGGTCCATTACCAGGAGATGAAGACTGTCCCCTACCACGGAATCTCCCGCCGACAGGCGTTCGATCAGACCGCCTTCCACCAGATCGCCTTCCTGCGGAAACTGGCCAAGCAGGGTCTCCCGCCGTTGCAGGAACTCCCGGGCCTGGACGGTATGCTGATTCTGGAACGGGACGATCATCGCGTCGATACAGGATAACATGGCTGAAAATACAGCCTGGGAATGCGGGATCCGGTAGAGCCCCTCTCCCCTCGCCTCGGTCCCGGAGACAACCGAGTCGAGTTCTGCATGCTCTTCACCTGCTGCTTCCCGCTCAATCCGGAGATTCGGGTAATCCCGGGTGGGATGATCAGCCTGTTCACGGGCGATCTGGAGAAGAGTAAAATAGTATTTTATCCGGTCATTAGCCGAAAGTGCTGCATTCACGAGGGTGGGAAGAAGCAGTTCGTCCTCCCCGAGCTCACGAATGATATCCCCCTTATCAGCCATTTTTCCTCCGTCTCCTGATTTGCACCATACTACCAGCGCAGGTATATAGGTATCCACCCGGGCCGGAAATACAGAGGTTCACTCAAATGGCTTGCCCCAGACTGAACAGGAACGTGCCCGGGTCAGATGAGGACATTAACAAGGCGGGTAATCCTTCCCTCCCGATACAGGATCCCGTGACCCCGAAATAGCGATAGGATTGTTCCATTGTAATTTCATAACATGTATAGTCCTGGTAGACCGCAATGAGGGCCGGCACCCCGGTCCATTCCTCGTACGTCCAAGTTATCAGGAGAGAATAAAAGGTTATATTGAGTATTTCGACCGCACACAACATCCCCTGGCATCTAACTTGAATCGGAATTTCATTCACCTTTTATCGCGCTGCTCACGAGATATCGTGCCGTATCATGAGCAGATGGATGCCGGAACCATCCTTCCTGAAGTGAGATACGCTCTGCTGTCCGGGTCCGGGAATCCCGGTAAGGGGAAGACTCATATAGAGACGATGTCCCTTCCCTCTTCATGGAACTGTACATCCTCCGGCATGGTAAGGCCGAAAAGAACATCGCGGACGGCGGTTCTGATGCAGACCGGCGACTGACCGGCCGGGGAATTAAAGATGTGAAGAAAATAGCCGGGTGGTTGCGATTTTCCGGTATCCTGTTCGGTGTGATCGGTACGAGCCCGCTCGTCCGGGCGACCGAAACGGCAGAGATTATCGCTACCGATCTAAAGAGCCCCCGCAGGCCTGATGTATGGGAGTCACTCGAACCAGGCAGCGATCCTGATCGCCTGAAGGAGGATATCCGCGCATGCGGTTCTGAAGGACAGATTCTTATCGTCGGGCATGAACCGATGCTGAGCACGCTCATTGGCGAAATCATCGCCGACCAGGGGAAGGCCCGGGTGGTCCTCCGGAAGGGAGGTCTCGCACTGATCAGTGGAATTGGTTCCGATGAAACTTTGAAAGGTCGATTATCCCTGCTTATCGACCCGGGGTGGATACAAGACAGGGAATGATAGCATCGGAAACGATGAAGATGATGTGGCACCGGAGCCCGAATGATCTCCGAAAGTGTGCACTAATTCCCGGATATTACACTAATTTAATCGTTCTATATCGCGTGATCTTTCTGAGGGTTGCATGGCGGATGGTGGGGGAGATCTGTTTCTCTGTGAATTCGGCAGTGAGGTACTCGAGAAACTCCTCCTGAAATTCACCCGTCAGCTCCACGGTGTCCGGCATGCGGAAGATCCTGAATATATTCACCGGATGCGGGTGTCATCGCGCCGGCTGCGGGCGGCAATGCCGGTTTTTCAGGATTGTTTTCCCCGGAAACAGTACAAACAATGGCTCCGGGAGATCCGGCGGGTAACCCGTGTTCTCGGTGACGCCCGCGACCTGGATGTGCAGATCCTGTTCCTGCAGGCTTACCAGAGACGGGTGGATCCCCACCAGCGCACAATCCGGCCTGACGAGCAAACAGAGGATACAGCGAAAGACCGATCTCAACGATCATCGTCCGGGTCTGGTTCCCTTGCACCGGATATGAGCACGGTCGGAATCGAGTATATTTTGCATCTGCTAAAAACAAAACGTGTGGCTCTCCAGCCCCGGATAGCTGATGCTCTGGATGTCCTTGAAGAGAGTGGGGCGATCGCCTCCATGGACGCCGTATTTCGTGCAACGATGAAAAAGAGAAGAAATAATGGATCTCACGCATCACGGAAGGGAGTGCAACCCTTTGCTGCAGCAAGCCTTTCATCAGCAATGGAGGAACTCTTATCGTTTGAAGAATCGCTTTATCA
>JAJRBP010000142.1 GCA_028679405.1 Methanoregulaceae archaeon
CTCCCGAAAGCGCGTGGGTGCCGGTGACTATCCTCGCACCCCCTTTCCGCAGGTGCCCGGCCGATTCTTCGGAGAATTCCCAGACCCCCGGCCTGGAGAAACCGATGACGTGGGTGACGACTATCAGCTCGAGGCCTGTCCCTTTCATCGCCTCGAGGAACACGAGGGCGGTCTTTCCCGTCGTGCTCGCGACGACAATCTTTCTGAGGCCGAGTTCCTTCGCCCGCTCGATCGCGAACATGGCGCAGTCCCGGGTGTTCGCTTCCCCCGGAGCGTCGAAATAATAGGTTTTGCGCGTGACAAACGACATATCAACATTTTAATAGCCTTTCACCGTTTAAATAGGATTAGCATGATCACGCTTGCGCTGGCAGGAAAACCGAACTCCGGGAAGTCGACGTTTTACCGGGCTGCGACCATGGCTCCCGCAGAGATCGCCAACTACCCGTTCACCACGATCGACCCGAACATCGGGGTTGCACATGTCAGGACGGACTGCCCGTGCAAGACGCTCGGCAAACCCTGCGGGAACTGCACTGACGGGGTGCGGTTCGTCCCGGTGAACCTGATCGACGTGGCCGGGCTCGTGCCGGACGCCCACAAGGGGAGAGGGCTGGGGAACCAGTTCCTCGACAGCCTGAGGCAGGCGGACGCAATCCTTCATGTCGTCGACGCAAGCGGGGGGACCGACAGCGAGGGGAACCCCGTCGACCCCGGCTCCCACGATCCGGCAGTCGACATCGAGTTCCTGAAGTTCGAGATGGCGATGTGGGTGTACGGGATCCTCGACAAGCACTGGTCGAAGATACACCGGCAGGCCCAGACCAGGACCTTCTCGATCCACAGGGGGATCGCCGAGGTGTTCACCGGCCTCTCGATCACGCCCGAGGACGTCCGGGACGCGGAGGTCGGGGCGGGGATCGATCTCCTGACCGCGTCGGAGGCCGGCCTCGTGGAGTTCTGCAAGCGGATCGTCGAAATTTCGAAGCCGATGATCACGGTGGGGAACAAGGTCGACCTTGCGCCCAAGGGAGCAATCGACCGGCTGAAAGGGACGGAAGTGAACTTCTCGACCGCTGCGGGCGAACTTGCGCTGCGGAATGCTGCCGCTGCACACCTCATCGCGTACCTGCCCGGCGATGCTGCTTTCCGCGTCGTCAACGAATCGGCACTGAGCCCGGCCCAGAAAGGAGGGCTTGGAAAGATCGCCGAGGTCATGAAGGATTACAAGGGCACGGGGGTCCAGCAGGCGATCAACCGTGCGGTATTCGAGCTCCTGGACCTGATCGTGGTCTATCCGGTGGAGGACGAGCAGCATTACAGCGACAGCCGGGGCCGGATGCTGCCGGACGCGTTCCTCATGAAGAAGGGATCGACGCCGAAGGATCTTGCATTCCAGGTGCACACCGATATCGGGAAGGGCTTTCTCTACGCAGTGGATGCAAAGACGAAGATGCGGGTAAAGGAGACCCACGTCCTTTCGCAGGGAGATATCATCCGGATCGTCAGTACGGCCAAATAGAGGCTTTGTTTAACCGCGGAGTTCAAGAAATCCTTATATAGCAATACAAAGAGAAATCCTTTTAATATGGGTGGCGAGGTCTTCCAGGCGCAGGTTATCCGCAATTTCTTCGATACGATCACGGGCACGGACCGTAACCTGACACGGATCTACATGTGCGTGATCAGTCTGGCGAAACTGCGGATGGAAGCTCCCGAAAAGATCACGTTCCTCGTCGACCAGATGAAGAAGAGCAAGCAGCAGAAGGAGCTCTCGGTCGACATCCTCGATTACATGGCCGATGCCGCTATCCAGCTCGACATGAACGTCGTCCAGACCGCGTTCGGCGTGAAGGAGATCAGCCAGCTCGCCCAGGACTTCTCCGGCGTGAGCCTGGACAGCCTGTAAAGGATCAGGTTGTCTTCGTTTTTTCGATAGTTCTTTGCCTGTAATGAGCAGGTATCCTCACTTTTCAATAGTTCTTTGCCTGTAATGAGCAGGTATTTGTCACCCTGATCAGATCTCCGGATCACGGGCGGTTTTTGGGAAAAATAACCAGTCAGGAACAGATGGGACAGGCAGGAATGCATAGGTCTCTCCTCCCTGCCGATAAAAATTCAGGATGATTTTATGAAAACTCTCTTCTTCACATCTTCGACGGTCATTCCGTTGTATAACCCGAGCCCGTACATGATCTGGACCGCTTTCTCGTCTATCGCTGAGAGCGATGTCGTAGTGGTCCCCCGATAGTAAAACAGGCTGTCCTGGTATTTCAGCGTCTCACCCTTGAAACCGAGTTCGAAGAGCATTCCAAGCAGGATGAAGTGCGTCCTCATCGGGCCTGACAGGTCCGAATTGACATACACCACATTGTCCTTGACTTTTGCATAGGACTTCGTGTCGTTCTTGAATTCCTTGTTCAGCCATCCGGGAGAATTGCTCAGGTCGATTGCCTTCAGGCCTTCCTCGGAGACGAATTTTATCTGGATCCTGCCTGTCGTGCCGGATTT
>JAJRBP010000118.1 GCA_028679405.1 Methanoregulaceae archaeon
CCCCTGCGTACCGCTTCCTCGTCGAGCACCCGGCTTTCGGTTCCCTCTACCCTGTCGTAGACCAGCGTATCCCGCATATAGTCGTTGATCTCCTCGAGAAGGATCCGTTCGCGGTCATCGACCAGGGGCTCGTACACTTTGTACACCATAGTACACTCCCGGCTCTCGGTGATCGAAGCATAGGAAAACCCGGGTTTCAGCCAGTACCGGGCCAGGATCTCCTCCTCGCCAGGTCCGGCAGGCGGCAACGCGGTCCCATACCTCTTCCCGGGATCCACGCTCCCTTCGGGCCTCTTCTGAAGGAAGGAAGGACGCATGAATGATGAAACGCTTCCGACGACCGGGTGTACCCACGAGACCAGCCCGCCCCGGACTCCTCCTCCTCCCCCGTTCACAGTCACAGGCTCCGTCCTCCGGAAGCATCGGCTCCGGCGTGGTTTCCAGCAGGCCGTTTCGGAAGTATCGGCAGGCAGCCCGCCGGAGGTGGTGTTTCATCACTACCGGGCCCTGTCGAACTGCCACCGGTCCCGGGATATGCCATCCGGTCTCCCTCCCGGACCCCTGCGAGATGTCTCCTGCACGTGTTCATCAGGCTCTTATGCAGGGATTTCCCGCCTCCGATCCGGCCCGCACGATCGAGGACGTCGAGTGCATCCCTGTACCGTTCCATTTTCATCAATACTTCCCCCGTTCCGAGGAGTACCGACTCATCTTCGCCGTTGAGTTCCGAGGCCTTCCTGAATGAGGAGAGGGCATCCTCGTATTTCCCCGTCCGGGTGAGAATTCTTCCCCTGAGTGTCCACAGATCCCCGGCATTGGGCCGCACTGAAAGCCCCTGCGTGCATGCCATTTCGGCACGTTCATAATCGCCCATGGTTTCAGACGCCGATGCGAGCCTTGACCAGGCCTCGAAATTCCCCGGTTCGGAAACGAGTATCTCGTCTGCGGAGTCGGCTGCCTCTCCGAGCCGCCCCAGGCGGCTAAGGACAAGCACTCTCATCATAGCATTGTCCGTGCCAGATGGATCGTTCCCGATCTCACGGTTGATTTTTTCCAGGGCCGTCTCGTTCTCTCCTGCCATCCAGAGCAGAATCCCGGCAAGGCCGTCTCCACGATACCCGTCATCGCGGTTTCCGAGGTGCAAATCAAGGTGGAGGATGACCTCCCTGACCGCATCGGTGCTGCCTGCATGTTCGGATGCGCACAGCCCGATATCAGGAAGTCCCGTTGCTTCGGTAAAAGTGCCGGCCGGTTCTCCTGGCAGGTCAGCAATGGCCGGTCCAGGTGTGCCGGTTCTCACCCGGTCCTTTTTCAACCGTCGGAGCGCGATCTTCCGGAGAGAGGACATAGTTTTCAATGCCCCCGGATTTTTCCGGGCGGTTTTCCCGGGAACCGGGTTTGCCGGCGCGTTCCCACCATTCAGGCCTGCCAGCGGGGTCGGGCTCTGCTGCCTGGATGGAATGCGGAGCCCTCCCGGGGTTGTGCAGGGCCCGCCGATAGTCCCGGCAGTTCTTCTCTTTCCAGCATAAAGAAGTCCTGCTCCGGTCACGGTGAACAAGATCAAAACTACGGGCCAGGAGGCCGGAAGCAGGGGTGCAGTATCCTTTGCTGCCGCCAGGATCTTTCCCTCGAGAAGGGTATTATCGGGGTCGGCAGCGAGGGCTGCTTTCCAGGCATCCCTGGCAGCCCCCCCGCGGCCGAGGGCGGCGAGGGCGTCACCCCTTCCTTCCAGAACTGCCCCGTTCCCGGGTTCAAGGGCGAGCGCACGTTCGAACGATGCGAGGGCCCCCTGAGGATCACCCGTGTCCAGAAGGATCCTGCCTTTTGTGGTCCAGCCCTGCAAGATGGACGGGTTCTGCCCAAGGGCGATATCGATCGATAGCAGGGCTTGTGAGGTGAGACCCATCGAATAAAGGGCAGATCCCCGGTATATCCTTGCTGTCGAATCTGCCGGATTGGCTGCGATTACTGAATCGAACATGTCCAGTGCCTCCTGGTACCGCCCTTCGCGCAGGAGCTCCCTGCCGCCATCAGTCGTTGCCGGCCCCCCAGTGCTGCCTGCTGCGACAGACTGGGATACGAGGAGGAGGACAAACAGGCCGATCCCGCATACATTCATCCCCTTCCGTAATCCGCGGAGTGGGGATATGCCGCAGTCCCTGCTATCCGGGTGTCCGCCTGCTCTGCCGTTCCTTTTCAATACCATAGGAAGGATTCCTCCTCAGTTGGGGTTGGGATGACCTGTTCGCCAACGCCAGTCGGGGTGTTCGCCGATCCCGCCAGGAGATGCAGGGTAACGTCGACCCCTTCCCCGTACAGATTGAGGTGATATGATCCCGGCGCCCTGATCGTCAGGTTTTTCGAAAGATCAGCGCTGTACAATCCCCCGTACCCATCTTCGAGGACGATCCCACCGGTCTCCGGGTCCCTGATCGTCATGATGAAAAAACAGTCGATCGTGTTGGCACAGCCGGGTTCGACCTCGTACCAGACGGTGAAGGGCGCCTCGCCCACATCGGCCCGCAGGCCGATGCTGGTTCCGTCCAGCTCGTACCTCTTCATGTGGAACTCGGTGCCCATGCATGCGCCCCGGTTGCACGTTTCAGGGGAGACATACTCCAGCTCACGGTAGTCGGGCGTCAGGGCTGCAAAAGGGGGAATCGGATCGGCAGGCAAAACAGTACTGCCCCTCCCGGCCGCCGGAGAAGTGTCCATCAGGGGCAGGTCTGTTCCGGCGGTTTCCATGAGAACCGGGCCGGTGAAATCCCCGTACGGTTTGAAGGGCGATCCATCCGGTCCAGGATCCGCTCCGGATCCGGCAACTGCATCCTCATTACCCCTTTGTTCTATACAGCCCGATAGGGCTGCCGCCATGATGACGAACAGAAGGAGAGGTAACAGGGATGGAACGTTTCTCATCCTGCCTGCGGGTAAACTTCTTCCGATCCTGGCGGAGTGTGTGTCCCGGGATATCCGGGCCCTGTTCCCTGGGTTCACTGGTAGATCCCTCTGTTATCTGTCAGGCGCATTGCAATAATCCCTGGATTTTGAGGGGAGGAGGTGTATCGCACACGTATCCCTGCAATAAACCAAGAGCCCCCCGATGAGTTTTCAGGCTGAGACGACGACCTCGGATTTGGAGATCATCTTCCCCGTGGTGTCGTAGACCTCGAGATAGAATGACTTCCCCACGTTTAACGGGGCGCTGATCGTATAGTTCCGGGCAGAAGTGCTCCGGTCCCAGATCTCTTTCTGGAGGTACTCAGCCTTGTGGAACGGCGGGACGATGTATGCGGTATCCCCCGGATTGAAGGAGGTTACCGTCTGGGAGTTGCTTGTCCAGCTGACCCAGGACTTCCCGGCCGAGGTGTTGAGGTACTTCTGGTTGATCGT
>JAJRBP010000161.1 GCA_028679405.1 Methanoregulaceae archaeon
CTCTTGAGCTTCCGGACTTCCCTCTCGTATCGTATCTTCTGGGTCTCCATGTACCGCTTGTCTGATTCAGTCTGCCGCAGCTGCTCGCGGAGCTCCATGTTCCGGGTCTCCATGCTGGTCACCCGCTCGAGGAGGTACCGGTAGAGCTCCTCCGGATTCTGTGGATCCTGTGGCTGACGGGCGGTCTCCGCCATTGTTTTCCTCAAATAGGTATATAGGGAAAAATCACTATAAAGATGTTTGCGACCTGTATGCAGTGCGAATTATGCGGCGCAAAGGCCCGCGGTCCCCTTAAAACCGTCAGGATCGAGGGGGCCGAACTGGATGTATGCGGCGAGTGTGCGAAGTACGGGACTGAAGTACAGCAGCCGAAACGCCCGATGACCCCGAAGCGCCCGGGCCAGCCTCCTGTCCGCACCGCGGTGAGAAAGACCAGGGATGTCTTTGACTTTATCGAGGGCGAGATCGTAGACGATTACGGTGAGCGGATCAGGAATGCCAGGATCGCCCGCGGGTGGAGCCAGAAGGACCTCGCACTGGAGATGATGGAACGGGAGCTCCTCATCAAGAAGATCGAGAAAGGTGAACTCATCCCCGAGGACGACGTCCGGAGGAAGATCGAAAAGACGCTCGGGATCACCCTGATCGAGGGGGCAGGCGGCCAGGAGGAGCGCCAGAAGCCTGGAGCGGTCACCCCGACGCTCGGGGATGTCATCTCGATCAAAAAAGTGAAAAAATAATTGTTACCGTGCTACTCATTAGCATACTAATTTTTATAACAGGAAGGCATAGAGTATTGATCATGCCTGGTGAGTGTTTTTTCGCCCGTGAATGTCTTTATCTCTGTTAGCGGAGAGAGCACCCAGGTTGTCGGACACACGATTCCTGATGACTGTTCCGGGGAGCCCTGGCCCTGCAGGCCGGCACATCCCGTGAGCGTTTCATCTGAGTATTTTAGCTATTTTAGGTATCTCCTGCCCTGAGCCATTCCGGCCGGGACGGGAGGAGGTTTGTGATGAGAGGAAAAGAGATTCGTCTTGAACGTATTATGGACCGGAACACCGGGAGGACTATCATCGTCCCGATGGACCATGGAGTGACAAACGGCCCGATTGCCGGGCTGATCGATCTTGGAAAGACCGTCGACCAGGTGGCGGACGGTGGTGCGAACGCGGTGCTTGGGCATGTCGGCCTTGCACTGCACGGCCACCGGAAGACCGGCCGGGATATCGGACTCATTCTCCATCTCTCGGCGAGCACGTCGGTCGGCCCCGACCCGAATGAGAAAGTCCTCGTAAACACCGTGACAAACGCGATCCGGATGGGTGCCGATGCGGTCTCGATGCACGTGAACGTGGGAGCCGATTCTGAAGCACGAATGCTTCACGACCTCGGGCGTGTCGCGGTGGAGTGTATGGACTGGGGTATGCCCCTGCTCGCGATGATGTACCCGAGAGGGAAGAAGATCGCAGACGAACACAAGGTCGAACACGTGAGCCTTGCAGCCAGGGTGGCGGCAGAGCTCGGTGCCGACCTCGTGAAAACGGTGTATACCGGCGATCCCGACTCGTTCCGGGAAGTAACGCTCGGGTGCCCGGTCCCGGTCGTCGTCGCGGGAGGGTCCAGGACCGACGACCTCGCCACGCTCGAGCTGATCGAGGGGGCGATGGAAGGCGGTGCGGCAGGGATCTCGATCGGGAGGAACGCATTCCAGCATTCCAGGCCCGATCTCTTCGTCCGTGCCGCTGCATCGATCGTGCACGATCACCGGAGTGCAAGGGAAGCACTCGAAATTATCGGAGTGGAAAGATGATTGGAAAAGAGATAAGGATCGAAAGGATTATCGACCGGAACACGAGGCGATCGGTGATCGTGCCGATGGACCACGGTTTCTCCCTTGGCCAGATCGACGGACTCCTCGACATGACCCACGTCATCTCGGAAGTTAGCGAAGGTGGGGCGAACGCGATCATCCTGCACAAGGGGCTCGTGAAACGCGGTCACCGTCGCTCGGGCCGCGATATCGGGCTCATCATACACCTCTCCGGGTCCACGTCGCTCAATCCGGACCCGAATGATAAAGTGCTCGTCTGCACGGTGGAAGAGGCGATCGCTCTCGGTGCAGACGGCATATCGATCCACGTGAACCTCGGGGCGCCTCACGAGTCGAAGATGCTCGAGGCCGCCGGTCATGTCGTAAAGGACTGCAACCGGTGGGGAGTCCCGCTCCTGATCATGATCTACCCGAGAGGAAAGGGAATCGACCCGGTATCGCAGCAGTCCGTAGGGCATTGTGTCCGGGTAGCCGAAGAGCTCGGGGCAGACATGATCAAGACCAACTATACCGGAGATCCGGTTACGTTCGCAAAGATCGTGCGGGCATGTTCGGTCCCCGTGTTCATCGCAGGCGGAGAGAAAGCCGGTGACCTGGAGACCCTCACGGCGATCAGGGACTCGGTACAGGTGGGAGGAGCAGGGGTCTGTGTCGGCAGGAATGCATTCCAGAGAGAGGACCCGAGAGGATTTGTCCAGGCCCTCCGCAGGGTGGTCCACGAGGGGATGGAGCCATCCCTCGCGCTCGGGAAGTCGGTGACCAGATGAAGGAGTTCTGGGTCGAGATAATCCCCTGGGACAAGGACCTTGCCACCACCGCGATTGAGAGCGGGGCGGACGTCCTTTCGGTGGAAGACCCCGGCAAGGTCAGGGAACTCGGGCGAATCCCGGTCCTCGGGCCGGGCGGGGACCTCGAGTACGGGCGTGACGTGTTCTCCTGCACGGTCAGGGGGAGGAGTGACGAGGACGAGGCGGTTGAGCTCTCGAGGAAAGGGTATGTAGTGGTAAAAACCGACGACTGGACGATTATCCCGCTCGAAAACCTCGTCTCGCGTTCCGACCGGATAATCGCGGCGGTGGGTGGCGTCGACGACGCTGCTCTTGCCCTCGGCGTCCTCGAGCGGGGGACACGCGGCATCCTCCTCTCCACCCGTGATCCGGCGGTGATCAGGAAGGTCGGGGCCGTCATCAGGTCGTCAGCCGGAGAACTGGGGCTTTGCACCTGGACGATCACCGGCATCAGGCCGGTGGGAATGGGAGACAGGGTGTGCGTGGATACCTGCTCGATGCTCTCGGACGGGGAAGGGATGCTCGTAGGGAACACCTCGTCCGGCTTCCTCCTCGTGCATGCGGAAACCCTTGAAAACCCCTATGTGGCACCAAGACCTTTCCGTGTCAACGCCGGTGCGGTCCATGCATACGCATTCATGCCTGGGGGGAAGACCTCGTACCTGTCGGACCTGAAGGTCGGCGACCGGGTGCTTGTCACCGACTCCTGCGGGACGGCAAAGGAGGAGGTCGTGGGAAGGGTCAAGATCGAGCGGAGACCTCTCCTCCTCGTCGAGGCGGAGTCCTCCGGTTCCAGGATGAGCCTGGTCCTCCAGAATGCCGAGACCATCAGGCTCGTGACGGAGGACGGGTGTGCAAAGTCAGTCGTCGCTATCTCTGTCGGAGACCGTGTGCT